>JBAUHS010000054.1:0-2040 GCA_049680405.1 Salaquimonas sp.
AGGCTCGGAAACGAGCGGGCGAGATTGCCGATGAAGCAGAGGCCTTCCTGGAGCCATTTGGTGACAGGGCAGAGGTGCTGAAGCAATGCGCCAGATATATTGTTGAACGGGGAAAGTGACGGGCAGCAGACCTGGTTAAGCAAGTGAGCCACCCGTCTTCGTTCAGGGTCTATGGTGTTGTTTAGCAGCTCTCTTGCTGATGAAAAAGAATGCTGCAGTTACCGCTACCACGACGATTGCGATATAGATCTCTTCTTGTGGGCGGTCTGCGCCAGTTCCGCTCAGCCCGTAAACCCAAGCGTAATAAATGACTGCGGCAATCAATGAAATGCCATAGCTCATCACTGCGGTGGCCAAACCCAGCGCCAGCAAGATTGATCCGATCAAGCCTGCTAGGGATGCAACGGCAAAAGACAGCCATATCAGCAAAGGCGTTCCAGATAATGCTGCGCCATGGGCAGTGGTTATCTCGCCAGCTGAAATCGCTGCGCTGGTGTCTGTGGAATAGGCTAGCCAGAACTGCAGCAGGCCAAAGGCGTACCAGACAATGCCAATGATTGCGGCGATCTTGATAAGCTTGGATGGTGTTTCATTCAGGCGTGCGTTTGCAATGGTATTCATGGTGAATTCCCTTCAGTTAGTTTTTAAATTGTTAGTCTGTGATTGGTTTGCCTAAAGACTGCGCACCTATTCCAGCGGCCAATGCTCAATACGCTGATGCTTTTTCGCTAGCATTCCAAAGATGGGCGATAAAACTCCAACCATCTTCCCGGTGAAGGCAGGTTTTCCTGTTTCAGCCAATGCTTTGAGATTGGAAGCGATGAAGCTTTGCGCTCCGACCATTTCCTTGTAGAGCTTGCCGCCTTCAATGGCGTTTTCGATGGTTAGTGTAAATTCAGTTCCACCGTCTTTTTCCACCAAGCTATAGGTCACCTTACAGGGTGGCTCGTCTATATTGGTCATTTGAAATGTATGGGCATAACAACGCGGCGGATCAAACTCCAATACTTCACCAACGACCATGGCGATCTTTTTGTTAGGGTGAACCATCCGGAAATTGGCACCTTTTTTCAGACCATTGGTGGTTTGGCAGATCGAACCAAAAAAGAAGGGAAGAGATTTATCGGTCGCAACAAGTGTTGACCAAACCGTTTCAATCGGAGCCTTGATAAATGTCTTGTTGATATTGGCCTTCGCATAGGTGACGCCATCAACGGCGGGATCAATTGTGTTATTCATCGTTTCCTCTTTTTTTAGGAGTGGCGACTGCCTCTGCGGCAGACTTGATCAGGTTCATGCGACTTGACCAATAGGCGCTATAGGTATCAGTCCAGCGGTCATAGATTTCCTGAATGGGCATTGCGTTGATATAAAGCATGCGCGAGCGCCCATCTTTTTCGCTAATAATCAGGCCAGCTTTTTCCAAAACAGCCAAATGGTTCATCACAGCAATGCGCGAAACATCGAACTCGCCTGCCAAAACACCTACGCTTATGCCGGGTGAAGCCCGGACAAGATCGAGTATCTGGCGGCGTGTTATATGAGCGAGTGCCTGAAACACTGCGTCTAACTCATCGCTATTAGGTTCATCATTAGTAATCATGTAATTACATTATTACATATTGAGCAAGAGTCAAGGGGGGTATGTTGTTGTGCAGGGTTTTTGCGGTAGACCAGTTGCGATGTATGATTGTATTCTGGCAGTTGTGGTCGCTCTGTTGCACATCGCGCCCATTGGCAATTCGATTAAGACACGCTTGGTTCAAGCCACAAGGCGTATCTTATTGTGATCAGGCAACAAAGCCAAATTGTGTCATCCCTTTTCTCACTCGCTTATCTTGGCCTTCATCCCTTCTATGATCGCATCTGAGACCACGCGGATGCGTTCAAGTTTGGCGTAATCTTCATGGACTATGAAATAGAAGGAGCGGGTGAAGTTGATCTCGTCCTCAAGAACTTTTTGCAGTTGGGGATATTGCTGGGCCATGAAGTCATGGAGGATGCATACGCCACCATCGCGCAGGGTGGCTTCCATTTGTA
>JBAUHS010000055.1:0-10080 GCA_049680405.1 Salaquimonas sp.
GAAACGGCCTATCTGTTGCTCAAGGGCAAAACAGGACAAGGAAAGGCAGGCGTCAGAAAGATGAAACACACATATGCAAATCTCTTTATCGACCTCGCAAAATACTCAATCGCGACAGTTGTTATTGTGGCGGGATTCGTGACTACGGCAACGATAGCGTCGTCGCGAAATACGGCACCCTCACAAACAGCTGAAACGAATGTCACAAGCGCTCAATTGGCGATCAAATCACCCCGATTGAATGTATGTCCGTCATCGGCAAAAATGTCGGGTTGGATACATACTAACCAGCCTGGGAAAATCAGCTATGTGATCGCCAAAAAAGATGGCGCGCTCATGGGGCCTTATACGCTTGAAGCGGTAAAAAGCGTAAATGGCGGCATGGCCAGTTTTTCAACCGAACTTGAGATCAATGATGCGACTGAGACAGAATATCAAATTCAAGTCGCACATTCCGGCGCTAAAACTGTCAGCCAATGGACGCCGCTGAAAGCCAGATGCCAGATCAACCTAGCCGGCTAATGAAGGCTTATTGATAGTCTTGAGGATAAATGCTCGGCAGAGAAGAAATTCCGAAGCCGAGCACCTGGGTCACATAATACCAGATCGCGAATAACACACCCGATATCATGGTGTTAAGAAGCAGGCTTCTTCCAAGGCGTAATTTTGCGGGAGCGCTGGGCTCGGTGCCAGGAACGATCTCACCTTCCTCATCCTGCGTTCGAAGGCCAATGGAAAGCACTGCGAACAGGCAGACCCACCAGAACAAGACGTAATAAGCAATTGCAGTTAGGGGTCCCATCAAACTTGCTCCAACTCGACCAGAGTACCTAGAAAATCTTTGGGGTGCAGGAACAGAACCGGTTTACCATGGGCACCGGTTTTTGGTTCTCCATCACCAAGAACTCTTGCGCCTTCGCCGATCAATTTATCGCGGGCGACGAGAATATCATCCACCTCATAGCAAATATGATGAATACCGCCGGAAGGATTTCGTTCCAGAAACGGCGCTACGGGAGAGCCCTCTCCCAGTACTTCCAACAGCTCAATCTTGGTATTTGGCAATTCGACAAAAACGACGGTTACGCCATGTTCCGGCAGAGCCTGCGGCGCACTCACGGTAGCGCCCAAAGTCTCTCCGTAGGTTTTTATTCCGGAAGCCAGATCCGGCACGACGATTGCCACATGATTTAATCTGCCGATCATTTTACACCTTTGCCACAAAAACTGTCACAATCGGTTTTTTGCCCCAATTGTTGCGAACGACAGCCCGGATTGATTTATAGACGGCGCCTTCGACCACAGAAACATCTTTGCGGCGTTTGGGCGGAATGCTTTCAACAGCGGAAGTTGCTGCGTCAAATATCAAATCGTCAAATGCCTCGTTTTGCTTGTTGAGTTCCGGCAGGCCGTGAACCGAAACATCGATCTCATCTGCCAAACGTCCATTGTGATCTATGACTACAGAACAGGCGACCAGGCCAGCATAGCTGAGTTTGCGGCGGTCTTTTACACCAACTTCTTCTTCGCTTCCGATGATATTACCATCTTTGTAGATGCGGCCATGGTGAATGGTATCCACGATTTCCGCCGGGCCGGGGGCAAGGCGCAGCAAGTCTCCATTGCGAATGGGGGCTACTTCCGGCACGCCGAATTCGCCAGCCAGCTTTGCGTGAGCGCTCAAGTGAAGGCCTTCGCCGTGGACAGGAACAGAAATTTGCGGCTTTACCCAGTCATACATCTGGCGCAATTCGCCAATGCGCGGGTGACCGGAAACATGCACCATTTCCTCACCATCATTGATAATATCAATCCCGCGGTCTGCCAGCATATTTTGAATATCCAAAATGGATTTCAAATTGCCGGGAATGACCCGCGAAGAATAGACAACCAGATCACCGGCTGCGAGGCTGACCCGGGGATGCTCATCCCTTGCCAATTTGGCAACCGCAGCACGATCTTCGCCCTGACTGCCCGTACAAATGATGACAATCTTGTTACGATCAATTGATGCGAATTCATCTTCTTCGATAAAAGGCTGAAGACCGTCCAAATAACCCAATTCTTCTGAGACCTCGCAAACGCGCTTCATCGAACGGCCCATCAACATTACGCGCCGTCCAACGCTTTCAGCAGCCTTGGCGATTGAGCGTATGCGCCCGACATTGGAGGAAAAAGTGGTGATCGCCACCCTGCCCTTGGCATTCTGAATGACTTCCGCAAGGGAGCTCGAAACAGCTGTTTCAGTCGGCGACTCACCCTCGCGCATGGCGTTGGTCGAATCGCAGATCATTGCCAACACGCCCTCCTTGCCGAGGCGACGGAAAGTTGCCTCGTCAGTTGGCAGGCCTAAAGTCGGCTCCGCGTCGATCTTCCAGTCACCTGTATGAATCAAAGTGCCGAGCGGTGACTTGATCGCAAGGGATACGGGTTCCGGGATTGAGTGGGTAACGTGAACGGCTTCTATGTTAAACGGACCGACATTGAATTTTTCACCTGCGCGATAGACTTTGACTGGAAGGTCCTCGCCGATAGAATCTGATTGTAGTTTCGCTTCCAGCATTCCGGCAGTAAAAGGCGTGCACCACAGCGGCTTGCGGATCAGAGGCCAGAGCGATAACAAAGCGCCGTAATGATCTTCGTGGGCATGGGTGATGACGATTCCCTTAAGGGCATCGCCAAGCTCTTGAACAAAGGTGATGTCCGGCAGAACGAGATCCACGCCTGGTAATGTGGGTCCGGGAAAAGTCACGCCGCAATCCACCATGATCCATTCACGCTTGTTTTTCGGCCCATAGCCGTACAGCGCGAGGTTCATTCCGATTTCGCCAACGCCGCCTAGCGGCACAAATAGTAGTTCTGATTTATTATCCATAGTCACCTTATGCAATTTCGAAACGCATCATGCAAAGAATATATCCGCGACAGAAATGCGCTCCAATTTATCGCCTGCGCCTTTGAGCAGCAGCAGGCCTTGTTCATCTATTCCGTTAAACGTACCGGTATGAAGTTGTGTTCCGGTTTTGGTAGGCAGTTTTACCTCGATCATTTGACCCAGATTGGCAGCGGCCAATAGCCAATCATTCCTGATGGAGCCAAAACCAAGTCCTTTGTTCCACTGGGCCAAGCGCTTATCCATGGCGTGGCTTAAAAGCTGGATGAAAGCCTCCGGGCTTGTTTCCAGCCCTTCTTTATTCAAAGCTGTTGCCGGGTGAAGCGTCTCACCAGGAAAATGGGCTATATTTACGCCAATACCAATGACAACATATTGGCTTGAATTGAAGCGATGGCTTTCAAGCAAAATCCCGCTGGTTTTCCTGCGGTTCAACAATACATCATTTGGCCATTTCAGTTCAACAGTGTTTAGTCCTGCTCCCTGTACCTGATATATCGAATCGCGGATGGCAAGGCTGGCTGCAAATGTCAGCGTGTGGAGATGCTCGACCGCACCGACATCTTTGAGCAAAAGCGATGAGTAGAGATTGCCCGGCTCTGAAACCCAGTTTCGCCCCCTGCTTCCTCGCCCGGCCAATTGCCTTTTAGCCGTGATCCAAAGAGCGCCTGGGTCCCCCTTGGCGGCATGCTCCACACAAACAGCATTCGTAGAGGCGACATCGCCAAGAGCGATATGCCTGTAGCCGTTGATGAGCTCAGCCATACTTATAGGAAAAAGCTCGCAGCAGCAGCAGTCGTCATTTCAAAGATTGGACCGGCAAAGACGTAGAACAGACTTATAAACAAGCAGCTTGCGCCAAGAACCAGTTTCAACTCTGTAGCCATTGGTACATATTTTTCAGCAGAAGCGCCCTCAGCCTCGTCAAACCACATCATCTTGATGATACGAATATAATAGTAAGCACCAACAACGCTGGACAAGACACCAATTACAGCAAGGGTAAAGAGCCCTGCTTCCATGGCGGCGACAAAGACAAAATACTTCGCAAAGAACCCGGCCAAAGGCGGAATGCCTGCAAGCGAGAACATCAACAATGTCATCATCAGCGCCATCATCGGGTGGCGTGTGGCCAAGCCTTTCAGATCCTCGATCTCTTCAACCATTCCATCCTTGCGACGCATGGCGATGATCACGGCAAATGTACCAAGGGTCATGACCATGTAAATTGACATATACAGGATAACGCCATTGATGCCCGCTTGAGTTCCGGCAGCAAGGCCAACAAGCGCGTAGCCCATATGGCCGATGGATGAATAAGCCATCAGGCGCTTGATATTGGTTTGGCCAATGGCCGCAAAGGCACCCAGAACCATTGACGCGATGGCAACAAAGACAATGATCTGTTGCCAATCGTGACTGACCGGTTCAAAGGCGCCCATTGTCACGCGCACCATCAATGCCATTGCGGCGACTTTAGGAGCCGCAGCGAAGAAGGCGGTAATCGGGGTTGGAGCGCCTTCATACACATCCGGTGTCCACATGTGGAACGGAACGGCGGAGATTTTAAATGCAATACCAGCAAGGATAAAGGCCAGACCAAATATAAGGCCAACTGATCTTTCGCCGCCGGATATGGTTTCAGCGATCCCTATGAAAGTGATATGCCCGGTATAGCCGTAAACAAGCGTGATACCGTAAAGTAGCATTCCTGAAGACAGCGCGCCCAGCACGAAATATTTAAGGCCAGCTTCTGATGCTCTGGTTGAATCCCGGTTCATCGCCGCACAAACATATAAAGCCAAGGATTGGAGTTCGAGGCCGAGATAAAGGGTCAGCATGCTGGCTGATGAAATCATCAACATCATGCCTGTCGTCGCAAGAAGCACGAGGATTGGATATTCAAATCTTTCGAACTGCTCACGGCGGATATAATTTATCGACATGGCAATGGTGATAGCGGAACCAAGAAGCGCAAGGATCTTCATAAATTTCGCAAAAGGATCGACGATAAACGAGCCCTGCAAAACAACACCACTATCGCCAATACGGGTGACAGAAATTGCAGCAATCACCAGCAAGGCAAATGACAGGCCAGTTACCAATGTCGTGGCGCTTTTGCCGGAGAAGACTCCAACCATCAATAGAACCATTGCGCCAAGGGCGAGCCAAAGTTCCGGGGCAATTACTGCCAGACTGGGTAGATCGAGTGCGCTTAGCATTTACGTCTAATCTCCGAATTCCAATTTCAACCCTGCGACCTAATGGGCAGCAGTGGCTGTAACCTGTCCAGCGGCATCCAGAGCCGCCTGATAATTGTTGATCAATGCCTGCACAGAGGCTTCGGTCACATCAAATACCGGCGAAGGATAAACGCCGAAGAAGATGACCAGTGCGATGAGTGGGTAGATGATGATTTTTTCTCTGGTGCTGAAATCCAGAATCGATTTCAGACTTTCCTTGTCCAGAGAACCGAATACTACCCGGCGATAGAGCCAGAGAGCGTAAGCAGCTGATAGAACCACGCCTGTCGTGGCGAAAAATGCAAGCCATGTATTGACCTGAAATGCGCCGAGCAGAATCAGAAATTCGCCGACGAAACCGGAAGTTCCCGGCAAGCCCACATTGGCCATTGTGAAAATCATGAATGCAACAGCGTATTTCGGCATGCGATTGACCAGACCGCCATAGGCGGCGATTTCTCGCGTATGCATTCGGTCATAGATGACGCCAACACACAGGAACAAAGCGCCCGACACAAGACCATGAGACAACATCTGATAGATGCCGCCCTGGATGCCATAGATATTGGCTGTAAAAATTCCGAGCGTCACATAGCCCATATGGGCAACGGATGAATAGGCGATCAGCTTTTTGATATCTTCCTGCATCAATGCGACCAGCGATGTGTAGACAATCGCAATAATGGAAAGCGTAAAGACCAATGGCGCGAGGTCTGCACTTGCCAGTGGAAACATCGGAAGCGAAAAGCGCAGGAAGCCATAACCACCCATTTTCAACAGGATTGCCGCCAGCACAACAGAACCCGCCGTCGGCGCTTCAACGTGTGCATCCGGCAACCAGGTATGAACTGGCCACATCGGCATTTTGACCGCGAAAGAAGCAAAGAAAGCAAGCCATAGCCAAGTCTGCATCTCAGCGGGGAAATCGTGGGCCAACAGTGAAGGAATGTCTGTTGTTCCAGCGTCCCAATACATCGCCATCATGGCCAGAAGCATCAGCACGGAGCCGGCAAGGGTATAAAGGAAGAACTTGTAGCTGGCATAAACGCGGCGCTTGCCACCCCAAATACCGATGATCAGATACATCGGAATAAGACCAGCTTCAAAGAAGATGTAAAACAGCACCATATCCAATGCGCAGAACACACCAATCATGAAGGTTTCAAGCACCAGAAACGCAATCATATATTCTTTGACGCGCGTATCGACCGATTCCCAACTTGCCAGAATGCAGAACGGCATGAGGAAGGTTGTCAGAATGACGAACAGCATCGAAATGCCGTCCACACCCATGTGATAGCTCATGAACCCGCCAATCCATTCGGACTTTTCAACCATTTGAAAGCCGGAGACGGAATTGTCGAAATTATACCAGATGATCAGCGAGAAGAAGAAGGTCGCTACAGTCGTGATGAGCGCAACATTGCGGACATTGCGCTTGGCAATTTCCCCATCCATCGTGATCGGCGCAATCAGCAGCGCACCAACCAATGGCAGGAATGTTGTAATGGTGAGAATATTGAAATCTAACATGGTTCTTAGCCAGCCCCGCCGAACATGGCCCAGGTGATGAGCGCAGCGATGCCGATCAGCATCGCGAATGCATAGTGATAAAGATAACCGGTCTGAAGTTTCACAACGCGGTTTGTGACGTCATTTACGCGAGCTGCAATACCGTCTGGTCCGAGGCGATCAATGACCCAGCCATCACCACGTTTCCAAAGAAACTTGCCAAGCCACTTGGCCGGACGGACAAACAGGAAGTCGTACAACTCGTCAAAATACCATTTGTTGAGCAGGAACTGGTAAAGCCCGGGATGTTGCCGTGCCAATTCTTTTGGCAGGCCAGGTTTGCGGATGTAGAAGATATAGGCAAGCACAAAACCGGCGAGCATTGCGACGAAGGGAGACCATTTAACCCAGGTTGGTACAAAGTGATATTCTTCCAACACGTTGTTGTTCGCGCCTGCAAACAAAGCCTCACGCCAGAAATGATTGTAGAAAGCCTCATGGTCGCCGCCGGTCTCATGGCCGAGGAACAGACCGTAAAAAGCAAAACCTGCAACCAGTGCGCCAAGAGCAAGAATATAAAGCGGCACAAGCATTACATTTGGCGACTCGTGCACATGGCCCATCACATCGGCGGACGCTCTTGGTTTGCCGAAGAAGGTCATGAAGATAAGGCGCCAGGAGTAGAAGCTTGTAAACAGAGCCGCAATAACCAGCATAGCGAAGGCAAAACCTGCCATGGCATTTTGGCCCACATAGGCACTTTCAATGATGGCATCTTTTGAGAAGAAGCCAGCGGTTCCGAAATAGGTGCCTGGAATGCCGAGGCCTGTCAGCGCAACCGTACCGATGATCATCATCCAATAGGTCTTTGGAATATGTTTGCGCAACCCGCCCATGCGGCGCATGTCCTGCTCGTCTGAAACGGCATGAATGACGGAGCCTGCACCAAGAAACAAAAGTGCCTTGAAGAAAGCGTGGGTGAAGAGGTGGAAGATAGCAGCGCCATAGGCCCCTACTCCCAAAGCCACAAACATATAACCTAGCTGCGAGCAGGTTGAATAAGCTATCACGCGCTTGATATCGTTTTGCACCAGACCGACGGTTGCTGCGAAAAAAGCTGTAATCGCACCGATCATTGTGACGAAAGTCAAAGCTGTTTGTGAGTATTCAAACAGCGGTGACATACGAGCTACAAGGAATACGCCAGCTGTAACCATGGTTGCTGCATGGATCAGCGCTGATACAGGTGTTGGACCTTCCATCGCATCGGGCAACCAGGTGTGAAGCAAGAACTGGGCTGATTTACCCATCGCGCCCATGAACAGCAGCAGGCACACAACTGTTAGCGCAGAACTGTTATCCAATTGATAGCCAAGGAAGTTCATGACCGGAGCAGTGTTTTCGGCTGTCGCAAAGCCTTCAACGCTGGCAAAGATGGTTGAAAACTCGATGCTGCCGAAAAGCATGTATACGCCGAATATACCGAGGGCAAAGCCGAAGTCGCCCACTCGGTTGACGATAAAGGCTTTCATCGCAGCAGCATTAGCAGAGGGTTTTTTGAACCAGAAACCGATCAACAGATAAGAGGCCAGACCAACGCCTTCCCAGCCAAAGAACATTTGAAGCAAGTTGTCCGAGGTCACCAACATCAACATGGCGAAGGTGAACAAAGACAAATAAGCGAAGAAGCGCGGACGGTGCGGATCGTGATGCATGTATCCAATGGAATACAAATGCACGAGGCTGGAAACGGTATTGACCACCACCAGCATGACAACGGTCAATGTATCAATGCGCAGGCTCCAATTAGCGGTGAATTCACCGGTGTTCACCCAACGCAATACGTCGATCACCTCGGCGCCATGGCCATTTACGCCAGCGGAGAAAAACGCAATCCATGACAGGACGGCAACAATCATCATCAGGCCGGTTGTGATGTATTCACATCCCTTGACCCCAAGCGTCTTGGGGAACAGGCCCGCAAGCAGGAAGCCAATCAGCGGCAGAAAAACAATAGCGTGATACATCTGCCTTAGCCCTTCATCATATTCACGTCTTCAACCGCAATGGAACCGCGGTTCCGGAAGAAGACCATCAAAATTGCAAGGCCAATGGCTGCCTCAGCCGCAGCAACGGTCAAAACAAACAAGGCAAACACCTGCCCCATCAGATCACCAAGATGCTGGGAGAAAGCCACAAAATTCAGGTTCACTGAAAGCAGGATCAATTCAATCGACATCAGGATGATGATGACGTTTTTCCGATTGAGGAAAATGCCAAGCATACCGATGGTGAAAAGCATCGCGCTTACTGCCAGATAGTGGGAAATTCCGATTTCCATATTCTTATACCTTCGAGCGGTGCGGGCTAAATGCCTTTACCGGATTCGACCTTTTTAATTTCAATAGCTGTTTCAGGGGTTCGGGCAATCTGTTCGCCAATGTTCTGGCGGCGCACGTTCGGACGATGATGCAGAGTCAGAACAATTGCGCCAATCATGGCAACGAGCAGAATAAGACCAGAAACCTGGAAGAAGAAAATATATTTTGTGTAGAGAATATTGCCCAAGGCTTCGATGTTTGAAGTCACGGTCATATCCGGGATAGGTTGAACAGCCTCACCGCCAATAATACCAGGAGCAAACACCCATGTGCCAAGAACCATCAGCAACTCAGCCAGAACGATAAATCCAACCACCGCACCAACAGGCAGATATTGCAGGAAGCCTTCACGCAGTTCGACAAAATCCACGTCCAGCATCATCACAACAAAGAGGAACAGGACCGCAACCGCGCCGACATAAACCACAATCAACAACAGCGCCAAAAACTCCGCGCCGGTCAGCATGAACAAGCCAGCCGAGTTGACGAATGCCAAAATCAGAAACAAAACCGCATGCACGGGATTTCTAGCGGAAATCACCATGAAAGCCGAGGCAACTGTAATAGTGGCGAAGAGATAAAAGAAAATCGCCGTCATAATTAAACCGTCCTGTTCAAACGCATCCCATCGCACTTAGCGATATGGCGCATCAATCTTGATATTCTGAGCCAGTTCACGCTCCCAGCGCGCACCGTTCTCAAGCAGTTTGTCTTTGTCGTAGTAAAGCTCTTCGCGGGTCTCTGTAGCGAATTCAAAGTTTGGTCCCTCGACGATCGCATCTACAGGGCATGCCTCCTGGCAAAATCCACAATAGATGCATTTGACCATATCGATGTCGTAGCGCACTGTGCGCCGTGTACCGTCATTGCGGCGCGGGCCGGCTTCAATGGTAATCGCCTGGGCCGGGCAAATCGCTTCACACAATTTGCAGGCAATGCAGCGCTCTTCGCCATTTGGATAACGGCGCAAGGCATGTTCACCGCGAAAGCGCGGAGACACAGGGCCTTTTTCAAACGGGTAGTTGATGGTTACTTTCTTGGCAAAGAAATA
>JBAUHS010000056.1:0-4776 GCA_049680405.1 Salaquimonas sp.
TTGCAACCCTGGCCTTTTTTGGCGCAGCTTTTTTGGCTACCGGGTTAGGAGAAGCTTTTGAGGATGTCTTGGCGGAAGACTTGCTGGCAGCTGCCGTTTTGGTTGCTGTCTTCGTTACCTTCTTTGCGGCAGGCTTGACTGCAGGCTTGACTGCGGGCTTGGCAACTCGTTTGGAGGTAACGGTAGGAACCGACTTTGCAGACGATGCAACAGCAGGCTTTTTCGTGGCCGCCTTTTTAGCTGGGGCTTTCTTGACAGGAGCCGTTTTAGCTTTTGCAGGTCCGGCCTTCTTGGCAGGAGCCGCTTTAGCTTTTGCAGCCTTTGCACTTTCGGCAGCAAATGCTTTGCACTGCTTGATCCATTCATCGCGGTCTATGCGCCCTGAGAATTTCAGGTGATCATCCACCCATGATACTTCCGGCTTTGTCCATTTGGCTATTTGTGCATAGCGATAGATCCCTAAACCGTTCAGGACACCTTCCAACTTCGGGCCAACGCCGGAAATGCGTTTCAGATCATCCGGTGATGCCGGTTTGGCAACCTTTGGCGGTTGTTTTGCATTTGACGCTGATGTTTTCTTTACTGCTGCTTTTGCCATTTGGGATGAACCCTTGTTTTTCTAGTGTATATGAATTGGATGAGAATGGTTAACTGGTCGAATTATCTATGTCCGGTATCCAGCCTTCGTTCCATGTAATTTGAGTAACGCGCCATCGAGTAACAGAAAATGAAGAAGACAAAGGCGCAGAATATGTAACTGGTTATCGCCTGAACCGGGGTTGCCCAGTTAGAGTCTGAGTGGCTCAAATTGATCATACCGAGGAAGTCCAGCAGGCCGATGATCGAAACCAGCGTTGTATCTTTAAACAAACCGATGAAGGTATTCACAATACCCGGGATCACAATTTTGAGGGCTTGGGGCAGAATGATTTTCTGCATCATTTGCCAGAAACCCAGACCGAGCGCCATCGCGCCTTCATACTGGCCCTTCGGAATTGCCTGAAGGCCACCGCGAACAACCTCGGCCATATAGGCCGCTGAGAACAACCCTACACCAATGAGTGCACGCAGCAGTTTGTCGAAATTCACGCCATCCGGCAGGAACAAAGGCAACAACACGGAAGACATGAACAAGACCGTTATCAGCGGCACACCTCGCCAGAACTCGATGAAGATGACCGAAAGCAATTTGACAATAGGCATGTTGGAGCGGCGGCCAAGGGCCAACGCCACACCCAAAGGCAAAGAGGCCACAATACCCGTAATAGCGATGACCAGGGTCATCAGAAACCCGCCCCATTGAGGCGTCTCAACATATTCCAGACCGAAATCGATTGCTGAAATCAGGATAATCACGCCAAGGCAGACCATCGAGAATATCGTGAACAGGATTGGTTTTCGCGAGTCGCCGTCCATGCCTTTGATGATGATATGAATTATACCACAGATGATGGCGGTCAGTATTACGAAATCGATCCAAAACTTGGCGAAGGAAGGTGCCATGAGTGATTCAGGTAGCAAGAAACCATTGTAATCAAGATTCCCGCCAGTCAGCAGAACAAATGAAACGATCGGGAAAATGCCCAGCATAAAGATCAGGTTTTCGCGCTTGAACGGTGCTGAAGGAATAAGCAACGGCACCAAACCGACGATAAACATAATGAATACCAGATTTGGGCGCCAAAGCAGCTCATCGGGATAACGGCCATAGATGAACTGTTTCATATAAGCGCCAACATAAGGCCAGCAGGCCCCTAACCAGCCATCGGGCTGAATACCGCCCTGAGCAATGGTTGCGCATGCGTCACGGTTTTCACCGGACCAGACCGCATTGAAGAAATTGAAGCTCAAGATACCAGGTATGGTTAAATACAGAACCCATAGGGCCAACAATGTAAGCAGAGTGTTGAACCAGCCATCAAAAAGGTTCTTGCGCATCCAGCCCATAACGCCAGACTCTGATAATGGTGGCGGAGACTCTCCGACCATTTCGTCACGTACAAAAGCAACTTTGATTGCTCCTGTTTCGGCGCGGTGCAATGCTGTTTGTGAATCGGTGTCAGACATAATACTTCCTTATCTTTCCACCAGCGCCATGCGCGAGTTGTACCAGTTCATAAAGAGCGACACGACCAATGAGATTGCCAGATAGGTCAACATCGTCATGAGCAAAATCTCAACCGCCTGCCCCGTCTGGTTTAGTGCTGTGCCGGCAAAGACCGCTGTCAAATCCGGATAAGCAATCGCCACGGCCAGAGATGAATTCTTGGTCAGGTTAAGATATTGGCTGGTCAATGGCGGGATGATCACCCGCAATGCTTGCGGAATGATCGCAAGGCGCAAAGTTGGCCCTGCACGCAAACCAAGGGCATAGGCAGCTTCAGTCTGCCCCCTGTTGACCGCAAGAATACCAGCACGAACGATCTCCGCAATAAAGGCAGATGTATAGGTCGAGAGCGCAAGAATAAGAGCGATAAACTCGGGAATAACTTGCATTCCGCCTCTTGGACCGAAGTTGCCGGCTGTTGGATACTCAGCGGATATAGGTTGACCTGTAACGAAATAGGCAATCAGCGGAAGCCCGATGATCAGTCCCAGGCCCGTCCAAAACACAGGGAACCGCTCACCTGTCGCCATTTGGCGTTTGCTAGCCCAGCGATTGAGAACGAAGGTAATAACAACAGCGGCAAGAAGCGCCCAGACAATCATCATGGCGCCCTCGGCAAAAACCGGTTTTGGTGCGAACAGGCCTTTTGCGTTCAACTGCCCAAACGCGCCCAGATCAATAGCTTCGCGGTTTGGCAGGGCCGCCAGAACGCCTTTGTACCAGATGAAAATTTGAAGCAGCAGCGGGATATTGCGGAGAATTTCCACATACCAATAAGCGACCTTGTTAACTACCCAGTTGGATGAAAGTCGGGCAACACCTATCAGGAAGCCGAGTATTGTAGCGAAAAACACCCCGATCACTGCCAACAGAAGCGTATTTTGAAGTCCTAACCAGTAAACATCGCTGTAGGTTGAAGTTTCTGAGTAATTCATGAATGGTGCGAAGTTCACACCAAAACCGGCTGTTCTTCCGAGGAAATCAAAGCCGGAGGCAATCCCTGCCTTTGCAAGGTTGAGCGCCGCATTGTTGACCATGCTGTAGACCAGCCACATGATGAAAATCAGCAAAACCGCTTGAACAATAGTACCGCGTATCTTGGGGTCATTCAGTAAGGCTACCTTGGGCTTTTCCCCGGTTGCTACTGTATCACTTGTTGCCATGTTCCCCTCGTTCTTTATCAATACAGCTATTTGATAGCCGATTTGTTTTTATCGGCACTTTTATCCCTGCCCCCGAGGAAAAAAAGCGCGATAGTTCTAATGTGTAATGTCTACCCAATTAACGAAGCTGGTAATTCGACAACGCGTTGATTGAGAAGAAATTAGCATGCAAATAACAAACCGGCCCGCTTTTGGCGAGCCGGTTCATTCTCAATCCTTAGCGGATTGGCGGTGCATATTGCAGACCGCCACGTGACCATAGGTCGTTCGTGCCGCGAGCAATCGCCAGTTCAGTGTCTGGACCAACATTTGCATTGAACACTTCAGCATAGTTACCAACCTGGCTGATGATGTTCGCTGCCCAGTCATTGCTTAGACCAAGAGCTGCGCCGAATTCACCTTCTTTACCCATCAAGCGTTTTACTTCCGGGTTTTCAGAGTTCATCATTTCAGCAGCATTTGCCTTTGAAACGCCTAGCTCTTCAGCATTGATCATTGCAAAGTGTGTCCACTTAACAATGTTGAACCACTGGTCGTCGCCTTGACGAACAACAGGACCCAAAGGCTCTTTGGAAATTACTTCCGGAAGAACTGCGTGATCAGCAGGGTTTGTAAGCTTCAAACGCTGAGCATAAAGACCGGATTGGTCGGTTGTGTAAACGTCACAACGGCCCGCATCATAAGCTGCAACAACTTCGTCAGCTTTTTCAAATGCAACAATCTCATATTCCATTTTGTTTGCACGGAAATAATCTGCAACGTTCAATTCTGTTGTTGTACCGGTGTTGGTGCAAACAGAAGCGCCTGAAAGCTCAAGAGCTGATTTAACGCCGAGATCCTTGCGAACCATGAAGCCTTGTCCGTCGTAATAGTTTACGCCAGCAAAGTTCAGACCAAGTGTTGTGTCACGTGACATTGTCCAAGTGGTGTTACGTGAAAGCACATCGATCTCGCCAGATTGCAACGCAGTGAAGCGCTCTTTAGCTGACAATGGAACAAATTTAACTTTAGTTGAATCGCCAAATACTGCTGCGGCGATACCAGCACAAAGATCGACGTCGATGCCTGTCCAGTTGCCTGCGGCATCCGGGTTTGAAAAGCCTGGCAGGCCTTGGCTTACGCCGCACTGCACAAAGCCTTTTGCTTTAACATCATCTAGAGTTGCAGCAGATGCAGCTGTTGAGGCCATGCCCAATACAGCAGCGCCCACAGCGGCGGATACGATTTTATTTTTCATCAAAACAGCCTTTTTTGGTTTTGTTTTAGTTATCCGGGCCCCGCCCTCAAACAAAAGAAACAGCTTGGCATTTAATTGCCCGCGCATTTCTTATTATTGAGGCCGTATATCCGGCGTTCATGCTAGGTTTGTAAACTTGGGACCAACTCGCCACGACTGTAATTTTGCTGATAAAACCAGACCCGGAAACGGATCATCCAAAGGGTTAGAACGCAATTACAAAGTCATGGCGCATCCATTCCTCCCTAGGATACTCCACCCGTATGTAT
>JBAUHS010000057.1:0-44080 GCA_049680405.1 Salaquimonas sp.
CGCCTGTGCCTTGAGCTCGATAATATCGCTCATGGTAGTTCCTTTCGCGTGTATAGAGGGCTTTCTCACGGGGCGTTTGCCTCGAGAGAAATTGCTGTCTTTTTTCAGCTTTCAGCATTCCAGAAAACAACAAGCCCGCGCTGCCTCCAAGGGTGTCTGCACGGGCGAGAGGTGTATAGGCGTAAATTGCCTTGGTTGCAAGCCTGTTTTACGGGATGAAACTCCGGCTGGACCAGTTGACATACCCCTCTCATAACGGTCATAAAAAGTCCATGGGGTTTGCGACTACCCCGTGAGGCGTCAGCCCAATTGTTCGCGTCCAATAAACTCTCAAATGGCTCTGCATGGCGGCAGCCTCAACAGGAGGTAGGGCGTATGGCGTCGCCAACTCAAATTACCGTTTCTCAACTAACAAAACGTATTGGCCTTCCCGATGCTCCGGCTATCATTGATGTTTGCATTGATGAGGATTTTGAAACCAATGGTGGGCTTGTAACAGAGCCTTTGCAGCGTCTTGCGACCATTGTCCGTGGAGCAGATACCAACTGCCATGATCTTGCGCCTGAAACCAGTGGACTGGTCGCTATTTCTCTTGGTTTGTCACGAATGTATCGTAATGATCTGGACCAATTGGAAGCCGGATTGACGATCTATGATGCGCTTTATCGCTGGGCCAGAGATGCGAGTGATGAAGAGCACCAATCTACATTGTCATCTGGTGAAGGGGCGGGCTGATGCAGGTTTCAAATAGCGAGTTCTTTCAGACCTTTGGCAAGATCGGTCTTCTATCCTTTGGCGGGCCAGCGGGTCAAATAGCTCTGATGCACAAGACCCTTGTGGATGAAAAAAAATGGCTGGATGAAAAACGGTTTTTGCATGCGTTGAACTTCTGCATGTTACTGCCCGGGCCAGAGGCCATGCAATTGGCAACTTATTCAGGCTGGCTGCTAAAAGGTGTCAATGGTGGGTTGGTTGCAGGATCGCTGTTCGTGCTGCCGGGCGTGTTTGTGCTGCTTGGGCTTTCCATGCTCTATATTTATTTGGGGGACGTGCCGCTGGTCAGTGGTTTGTTGTTTGGGCTAAAGGCTGCAGTCCTTGCAATCGTATTGCAGGCCCTGATCAAGGTCTCCAAACGGGCGCTGAAAAGCTGGCATAGCTATGTTATGGCCTTTTGTGCTTTTCTGGCCTTGGCGGTTTTCAATATTCCTTTCCCCCTGGTCATACTGAGTGCTGCGATAATGGGTCTCGTTTTGCCGCATATTTTTGCTGTCGAGCCGGATGGAACAGAGGCGGTCACAATTGATGCGCCGTATCGCCATGTCGCAAGAGTTCTTGTTGGAGCGGTTTTCTTCTGGCTTTTGCCCTTGCTTGTACTGGTGTTTTATCTTGCCCCGGGCAGTGTATTTGCCCAGGAAGCACTGTTCTTTTCCAAGGCTGCGGTTGTTACTTTTGGCGGCGCTTATGCTGTTTTGGCCTATGTGGGCCAGCAGGCGGTGGAAGTCTATGGCTGGCTCAAACCGGATGAAATGCTAACCGGTTTGGGACTGGCGGAAACCACTCCCGGTCCCTTGATACTGGTTTTGGTATTTGTCGGATTTGTCGGCGCGTTCAGGGATGCAGGTTTTTTTGATCCGTTGGTATCAGGACTACTCGGTGCACTTGTCACGGTTTGGGTGACCTTTGTTCCGTGTTTTATCTGGATTTTTCTCGGCGCGCCGTTTTTGGAGGCTGTTCGCGGCAATGTGCGATTGGCTGGCGGTTTTGCTGCGATTACTGCAGCTGTTGTTGGTGTAATAGCCAATCTCTCCCTGTGGTTTGCGCTGCATGTCTTGTTTGCAGAACTCAGTAAAACAGATTTTGCAGGCGGGAAGATTGAGTTGCCGGTTCTTGCCAGCCTTGACTGGAAAGCAGCTCTGATAGCGGGTGCGACGGCCATTTTCCTTGCAAGGGGTGGCGGGCTGTTTACGGCCTTGATTTGCGCGACGGGTGCGGGAATCGGGCTGACCTATTGGGTTTAATCTTTGGTCATTCTTCCTGAACAGCTTCGTTCTCCGGTTCCGGATCTTCTTCGGTATCTTCTATATATCTGAGTTCCATCTGGGTGATACCGATGGCGATATTCACGCCTTTTTGCCTGCTGATTTTAAGCGGCTGCAGGGCAAAATTTTCTTTGACACCGCCAATCAAAACGCTGGCTCCCAGCCCATAAGCAAAGCTGGCCGAGGCGGAGAGACCTTTAAAGGTTCCTGATAGTTCGCCTGGATTGTAGCTTTGGAATTCCGGCACATAGACCGACCATTTCAAGACATTCTCTTTTGTAAAGCCTACATCAAGGCCAACTTTTGAAAGCTCGCCGATATAGTTTTCCAGTGGCTCGCCTTCGTTTGAAATCAGGGTGCAACTAACATCCTTACGGGAGCCGACCAACATGCCTTCGCCTCGGGCGATAAAGCACTCCAAAGTTCCAATTTTCTTTTCAGCGGTAATGGCATTGGCAGAAGTTGCCATACCGATAAAGCCAGCGAACAACAAAGCCAACTGTGTTCCACGTTTCATCGAATCTCCCCCGCGATGCAATAATTGCTTACCCTATCAGGAATCAATGAGAATTGTGCCTTTTCAATGACTGTTTGCAAACAGGAGAGGGAGGCAAAACCCTAGTCGAAAAGGCTAGAAACAGATTTTTCCAAAGCTGTGCGCTGAATGGCTTCCCCGACCAGTTCGGCGACTGATACAACCCGAATATTATGGGCTGTTTCGATTGCCGTTGTGGGTTCGATGGAATCGGTTATGACCAATTCTTTCAATTTGGATGAGGTTATCCGCGATACAGCGCCGCCTGATAACACGCCGTGGGTGATATAGGCGGTCACACTGGTTGCCCCCTTGGCAAGTAAGGCCTCAGCAGCATTGCAAAGCGTTCCGCCTGAATCGATGATGTCGTCAATCAACAGACAATCTTTGCCGCTGACATCACCAATCACATTCATGACTTCAGAATCGCCGGGGCGATCACGCCGTTTGTCGACAATAGCGAGCAGGGAGTCAGTCCGCTTGGCAAGCGACCTGGCGCGAACAACGCCGCCCACATCCGGTGATACGACCATGATATTGCCAAGTTCGTAATTGGCGATCACATCTCGGGCCAAAACCGGTACAGCAAAGAGATTGTCCGTCGGAATATCAAAGAAGCCCTGAATTTGGGCTGCGTGCAGATCCAGCGTCAATACGCGGTCGGCGCCAGCGGTCGTAATCATATTGGCAACGACTTTGGCGGAAATCGGTGTTCTTGGTCCAGGTTTTCGGTCCTGGCGGGCATAGCCGAAGTAAGGCAACACGGCTGTGATGCGTTTGGCTGATGCGCGTCTCAACGCATCAATCATGATCAGCAATTCCATCAGATTGTCATTGGCCGGGTAGGAGGTTGATTGCAGAATGAAACAGTCTTCACCACGCACATTTTCCAGGATTTCAACAAAGATTTCCTGATCGGCGAATCTTCTAACATTTGCCTTTCCAAGCTGGATATCCAGATAGTCGCAAATGTGCCCGGCAAGAAGGCGGTTGGAATTGCCTGCAAAAATTTTCATGAACTCGTGGCCCAACGTTTCATGGCGAAACCCGCTTTGCAATTGCACAACAGAGATCGCTGCCTGAGGATGACGGTTCTATAGGCGATGCCGTCCGGCGCATCAATGGCAATCGGTGTGTTATTTCGAATAAGCTGTAGAAAACCTGTGTGCGGAAAGAAATCTCTGTTCAATCAAGGTTTTGTTGTCAGATTTCAGATGGTTTTGGAAGGCTTGCCAAATCAGCGAGTGTTGAGCCAGGACTTCAACTGAGCGACCGTGGTCAGGGCGACCCTGTCGATCATTGTGACAGAAACAGATGCCCATGGGTCAGAAGACCGTGAAGATGTCTGCTCTTGGCCGTTTATGCGGTAAACGCGCTTGTTGTTTTTGTCCAATACGTCCCAGACATACACCAGCAATGTGCCCGAACCGTCTTCAAGGGCGGAAAAATATCCCTTAACCTGATATTCAGCGCCTTGCTGCACAGAGGCGACCACCGGAACGCCACTCGCTGAAGCCG
The DNA here is from genome assembly GCA_049680405.1 of Salaquimonas sp. Lineage (GTDB taxonomy): Bacteria > Pseudomonadota > Alphaproteobacteria > Rhizobiales > Rhizobiaceae > Salaquimonas. Next base: position 4,093 of record JBAUHS010000057.1, read on the forward strand.
CATTGCGGATCGATTTGGCAAGATTGGTTACAGCTGACTGGGGCGCATTGGATACGGGAAGAAAGGCAACCGCTTTTCCAACTGGCAAGGATGCGATTTGCTCACCTGTTGAAGGATTTGCAGTGCTGTCGAGATTGGTTTGGTTTTGCGCGGTCGTTGTTGCCGCGCCTTCAAGGCTTTGGGAAGGCTGAGGAGTAGCCGCGCTTTCAAGCCCATCACTAAGGGAGCCTGAGTTGCAGCCAGCCAAAACCAGAGTTAGGAGCAATAGTCCTACTGATAAAATTGCCTTTGATTGCGAAGTCAAAACTTCCCCTAAATGGTCAAACCACTTCCCAGAACACTTCATTGAAACACCTTTACACTCAAGCCGCCGCTTGTTTCAAACCGCATCATAACCAAATTTTCCCGCCAAGGCGAGGGAATCAACCCATGCATGTTTATCTCATTAATGCCGTTACCGCCGGATAAGGTCAATTTCGTGGCGAGTCAAAGATTCAGCGCCTTTCTTTTTAGCGATATAGCTTTGACCCAGAGTCATGGCGGTATCTGATTTACTGTCGGCAATGATCATGTGATGGAACAAAACCATGTTCTCCTTGATAACTGTTTTGTTGCCGGCATAGATCATTGGCGGGTCCATCCAGCAGGGGGCAAAAGAGGCTCCCATTGAGTAACCACAGGCATTGAGACGGTGCTGTTTCAGCCCGGCATCATCCATCACTTTGGCATGGGCATCAAACATGTCCGCGAATGTATTGCCGATCTTCATGGCCTTGCGTACCGCGATAAGCGCGTCGCGGGATGCCTCATAAAGCACTTCGTGACGCTTTTTTGGCTTGCCAATAACGATTGTCCGCATCATGGCCGCGTGGTAATGTCTGTAGGCGCCAGCCCATTCCAAAGTCAGTTGATCATTTTTCGATAAATGCCTACGGCCTGATTTATACCGGCACAACAGAGCGTCGCTGGCTGATCCGATAATGGTTTCGTTGCCGGCATAGTCGCCGCCTTTTTCAAACATTACTTTGTGCATTGCCGCCAGAATGTCGCCTTCATAAGCGCCTGCCTTGGTTTTTCGAATAGCGGCATCCAACGCGAGGTCTGCCAGATTTCCAGCAATGCGGATATAATCGAGTTCAGCGGGTGATTTCACCACTCTCAGTTCATCTACCAAAAAAGATGCGTCTTTTATCCGGGCAAAACTTTTGAGACGTTTTTCAATAGCCTTGCCGTAAAAGGCGTTGAGGCCAACGGTCTTTGCCTCAAGGCCAAGCGTTTTACCGCCAAAGCACATTTCCTTTAGAACTGCGTGCAGGTCATTTTCCGGATGGGCATTACCATGATCCTTCCAGATGCGGATTTCCTCAATGATGGAAGTGTGCTGTGCCTGGCGCAAATCAGGCGCTCTGGTCAACAGGGTGATGTGCCCCTTTGCGCTGACAATCATGCACTGGAAAAAGTAAAACCCGAAAGTGTCATAGCCTGTCAGCCAATACATGCTTTCCTGAGCGAACAATAATAGGCCGTCGAGATTGTGTTTTTTCATCTCTTTTTGAAGTTGTTTAAGCCGGGACTTGTATTCTTTTTTTGAAAAATGAAGCGCCATGGAAACCTCTGGGTATGTAAAAATCTTAGACGATACTTATCGCCGAAATCTGACGTCCATAGTCAGCTTCATTCAAATGGGTTTTTCTGCGATAGGAAAAAAACAATTTACTGTCTGCATATGTGCAATGACCGGTCCAGGAAGCGGCGACGCCAAATTTACTCAGCCGCTCGACGATATAACCGGGCAGATCAAACATGGCATGATTCGGCTTATCTGAGGTGATCAGCCATTTTGTATTGTCCGCGCTGAAACCTTTCAAGCGCTCGACAAATTCGGGACCGACTTCATAGTTTTTCTGGCTTATGGTTGGTCCGAGGACAGCGGTGATGTTTTTCCGGTTTGCGCCAAGGCTTTCCATTGTTGTAATGGTGTTTTCAAGCACCCCGCTGATGGCCCCTTGCCAGCCTGCATGGGCGGCTCCTACGACGCCTGCTTTTGCATCTGAAAACAATACAGGCCCGCAGTCCGCGGTCAGAACTCCGGCAACAAGGCCGGGTGTATTGGTAACAACGGCATCAGCTTTCGGCCGTTCGCCTTGCACAGGCTCTGTGATGGCAACGGCATTCGGCGAGTGAATTTGATAAAGCGTGATCAAATGCTCCGGCTGCAAATCGAAATGCCCAGCTACGCGTGCTCTATTGGCCTGAACATGCTGCTGGTTATCATTCGATCCAATACCAACATTCAGGCCTTCATAAATACCTTTTGATACGCCACCAGTGCGGGAGAAAAACCCATGCTTGATGGCATCATCATTAGGTAATTCGCTGCTGATAATGGGGTTTGGCGTGTCGGAGTTACTCATGTCAGTCAATCAATCAAATGAGTTATTTTCAATTCATGATCGTTTGTCATTAAGATCAAGTCAAGCGGATGATGAATCCCAATTTGACAAGCCTGGAAGTGAGCTCAAGGTTGAAGAAAAACCGAAAACCTTGAACAGGCTTCCCATTTGCTCAGGGCTTGCAAGTCGCTCTACTTGCGCCCGTATTGCGTTGCGGCCTTCATCGTCCTGATTTGCTCCCAGCGCCCCTGCGCGCTCCAACAGGCCGAGAGCGAGAAGAAATTCTCCCTGAGTTGCGGCTGCAACCGATTTCATATTTCTGGCTTTGGCACTTTCGACCAACGCTCCAAAATCCACATGGGAGGTCAGGTCATGTTCGCCTGGTTTATCCAGTGGATCACTGAAGGCATGTTTGGCCACGGCCTGAAAAGTGTCGCCAAAACCTGTTTGCAAATGACCATAGTCGATCAAAAGGCATGCGCCGGAATATGCCTCAATATGATCGCACAAAGTTTCGACGATTGCCTCTCGGGCAGGGGAGTATTCAAATACTGATTCTGCTGGCTCTTTATTTGCATCTTTCGGCATAGCTGTAAGGTCCGCTTTACCGGCAAGCCTGACTTTTTGAAGATTGCCGTTTTGATCGAGGGTGATGCCGATTTCGTTCCAGTCATTATCGCTCTTCACATATTGATGAAAAGGAACCACATCGAGGAACTCATTTGCGATGACGATCGTTGGCATATCTGGCAGGGACGCAATGTCATTTGCCCAATTGATCTTGTCCGAGTCAATCAGGTTTTTTGTCAGCATGGCAGATTGGTCGGCCTTAAGTCGTTTGCTTGTTTCCACCAATACAACTTGCGCAGCTGAAAGAAATTCCGGATCGGATTTTGCCGCGCGGAGCAGGTCGCTCATCAAAGTGCCTTTGCCGGGTCCCAGTTCAGCCAGACAAAAAGATGAGGGCTTTCCAAGGCCTCGCCAGGCAGAAATGCACCAAACACAGATCAGTTCGCCAAAAATTTGACTGATTTCAGGAGCGGTGATGAAATCTCCTTTTTTGCCGATGGCTTCGCGGTTTTTGTAGTAGCCAAATTCCGGGTCGGCCATGCAGATATGCATATACTCGGCCAGGCTGATCGGGCCATTGACCTCAATCAGGCGGGCAATTTTTGCTTTGAGCGGGTTGTCTTTTTCGGCCATCGCTTTGTGTATCAGGATTTGCGGGTGCGGGAGGTTGTGATGCTCCACAGGCCGACCATCGCGATTGGCAGGGAAAGCGTCATGCCCATTGTGAGCCAGCCGCCAGCAAGATAGCCGATATGTTCATCGGGCAGGCGCACAAATTCCACTAATATTCGTGCAATTGCATAACCCAGCAGGAATGCTCCAGCTACAAAGCCGGGCTGTTTGAGTTTGAGGAATTTGTGGGTAAGAATGCGCAAAATGAAAAACAGCAGCAATCCTTCCAAAAGGCCTTCATAGAGTTGGCTTGGATGGCGTGGAATCCCATCGCCTGTTATCGGGAAAACCACACCCCAGGGAAGGTCCGTCGGCTTGCCGAATAGTTCCTGATTGATGAAATTGGCAACGCGCCCGAGAAACAGGCCAATCGTTGCGCTCGGTCCGATCACGTCAAACAACGAGAAAACGGAAAATCCTCTGGAGCGGGCAAATAGGATCATTGCAAGGATGCATCCGGCCAGCCCTCCATGGAAGCTCATTCCGCCTTTCCAGAGCATCGCGATTTGCAATGGATTTTGAACATAGGACGCGAAATCGTAAAACAGTACGTAACCCAGACGCCCGCCCAGTATGATGCCGAAAACAGCCCACATCAAAAAGTCATCTATATGGGTTTCAGTGATTTTCGGTTCGCCTTTCCAGAGACTGTGATTGTTAACGAGACGTTTTGCATACCACCAGGCAAACAGAATGCCGATGACATAAGCGAGGCCATACCAATGGACCTGCAAAGGGCCAAGGGAGATCAACACCGGATCAATTCCGGGAAAACTCAAAGCGGAAAATATTGGTATTGAAAACATTTTGGTCAATCGCTTGTTTCGGTTCATTTCTCCTACTTTACCCTTTGGGGCTTCGCAAGCAGTGGGTTTTTAAGATCGCGACAGATTGGCTTTGCTTCGGTTGCTTGTTGAAAATTTCGTCGCCAGTGATTACCTCTTTGAGTAATGATGGCTCCAACGAAGAAACGGACGGAGAAAAGAAATGACTGATGGCCCAAATCGCGTTTTTGATGAATTTGCAAAACTGATGACAGATGCTGCTGGCGTTGCTCAGGGCATGCGCAAGGAAGCGGAGACTGTTTTCAAGACACAGGCAGAACGCATGTTCAACACTTTGGATGTGGTCAAGCGTGATGACTTTGATGCTATTCGTGAGATGGCTGCCAATGCCCGTGATGAGAATGATAAATTGCATGAACTTGTCGCAAAGCTTGAGGCTAGAATTGCAGCGCTGGAAGGTGCCAAAAAACCAACCAAGAAAGCAACAGCTCCGGCCAAGGCCTCAAAAACATCCAAATGACGGATCGCAGCTGAAAAAAGTTCAGCTGTTTATCCACAGGGTATCAAGCTTAAAAAATTGAATCAGAAGAATCTGTTAGCGGATGAAATGAAGATATTGATTCCGTCCTCGTCCACAGATTCGGTTGCGCTCCTTTGCGTTTTGTCTGGCGCAACGCACTTTCCTGTCTACATTGAACCCATGATTTGATTCGTGGCGGACCTGAGCACCCTTGGTGGGATGTTTCGGAAAAACGGGGTCACCTTGTAGGTGGCAGTCAAATACGAGGACTTCGAAAGAGGGGGCCGCAAGGCTCGATAAGTGAAATGCCAACGGCGGAGCAAAAGGCATATGGGCCTTCATGAATTGGAATTGGAACGAGATATAAATCCGGTTGATCTGGTGGAGCAGGTTGCTTCAGTCAATGACTGGCAGTTTGAGCGAACCAATGACGAAATCAGCATGACCGTTGGTGGCGTGTGGTCTGATTATGATGTGTCGCTATCGTGGATGGAGGACTTTGAAGCGCTTCATCTTGCATGTGCATTTGACTTGAAGATAACTGAAAACCGGATGCTTGAGGCAATCCAATTGATTGGCCGCATCAATGAGCAATTGCTGATCGGTCATTTTGATTTGTGGCTGGATGACGGATCGGTTTTGTTCCGCCATTCACTATTGCTCAATGGCGGGGCAGAGCCGACAGGCGAGCAGTTGGAGTGCTTGATGACCAGCGCACTTGAAGCATGTGAGCGTTATTATCAAGCGTTCCAGTTTGTTGTCTGGGCAGGCAAAAGCAGCAAGGAAGCCCTTGAAGCTGTCTTGTTTGAAACGCACGGAAACGCTTGAACATCCTTGCCATGCGTTTAATCTGATCAATCCAAGCAATTGAGTTTCTGGAGCAGAAAAACGGATGAGTTCTTCCTTTAAAATTTGTCTTGTCGGCGCGGGTAATATGGGCGGCGCCATGCTCGCTGGGTGGCTGGAAAGCGGCTTTGCTGCATGTGATGTGACCGTTATTGACCCAGGGCCACGGGGCACGATGGCGCAACTGCTGAGCGATCATCAGATTACGGCCTTGGCCACGCCACCCGAAAATTACCAAGCGGATGTGCTGATCATCGCGGTCAAACCGCAAATGATGGAGACTGTTTTGCCGATACTTGTCGGTTTGATTGGTAAGGATACCGTGAGCGTTAGCGTGGCAGCAGGAACCACAATTGCTGCTATGGAAAAACATCTTGGTGATTGCGCCATTGTCCGAGCGATGCCGAATACCCCCGCTTTGCTTCGAAAAGGAATCACCGTTGGTTGCCCGAACGGGCGTGTTTCCGATGAGCAACGGGACCGCGTAGACCGCTTGCTGCAATCGATTGGCAAAGTGGAATGGGTTGAAGAGGAAAAACTGATTGATGCGGTGACCGCAGTTTCCGGCAGCGGCCCGGCCTATGTGTTTCATCTGGCCGAGGCTATGGCGGCGGCAGGAATTGAGCAGGGCCTTTCGGCAGACCTTGCCAACAAGCTCGCTCGCGAAACCATTGCCGGAGCCGGCGAGATGCTCTCGCAATTGTCTGATAGCTCTTCAACGCTTCGGGAAAATGTGACCTCTCCTAATGGCACAACAGCGGCGGCCCTAGCAGTATTGATGGCTGATCCGGGTTTGAAATCCTTACTTTCAAGAGCAATAGAGGCGGCACGCAAGCGTTCTGTAGAACTGGCAGCGGGTAAATAGCGGGATTCAACAATGTCCGATAAGACAAATACGATTGGAATTGATGAGTTTCTTAAAGTGGATATTCGCGTGGGAACCATTGTTGAAGCGGAGCCTTTTCCTGAAGCACGCAAGCCAGCTATCAAAATAAAAGTGGATTTTGGAGCGGCAATTGGCATTAAAAGGTCTTCGGCGCAGATTACCGTTCATTACAGGCCGGAAAATTTGATCGGTAAGCAAGTAATGGCGGTAGTCAATTTCCCACCCCGGCAAATCGGTCCAGTGATGTCAGAGGTCCTGGTGCTTGGTTTTCCCGATACAGATAATGCTGTTGTATTGGTCTCGCCAGATTTGAAAATTCCAAATGGCGGGCGACTGCACTAAGCAATAGCTTTTTTAGTGCGGTAGTCGCGCCATGGCTCTCAAGCCACCCATTGGGCTCTTTTCAAGGGTGATATCGCCGCCATGTAGGCGAGCAATATCTCTAGCAATTGAAAGGCCCAAACCCGTTCCCGCCTCGTCCTGATTGCGTGCCTCGTCCAGTCGGATGAAGGGTTTGAAAACTTCTTCAAACTTGGCCTCAGGAATGCCGTCGCCATTATCATCAATCAGAAACAAAATATCCTGCCCTTCATTCTCAACGGTAACCCGGACCTTTTTGGCATGGCGAAACGCGTTTGTAACCAAATTGCCGATCAAGCGGGACAATGCATTGGGCTGGGCGCGAAGCGTAAGATCTGATGGGCAGATGATTTCGAGCTTCTTGTCTTTCAATTTCGCTTCATTTTTATGGCGGCTGATCAGATCGTTTAGATTGACTTCCTCAAAGTCTTCTCCGGCTTCGCCTTTTGCAAAGTCCAGATAACCTTGAAGCATGCGTTGCATTTCATCGATATCGCGTTGAAGTTCCTCGGTTTCCGGCGTGTCACCAGCGAGTGCCACTTGAAGCTTGAAACGGGTCAGGATAGTTCGCAAATCATGACTCACACCCGTGAGCATCGCAGTTCTTTGACGGATTTGCCGATCAATCCGCTCGCGCATTTCGAGGAAAGCAAAACCCGCTTTTCTAACTTCCCGCGCTCCGCGTATCTGGAAGTTGACAGGCAGATCGCGACCCTTGCCGTATAGTTCTGCTGCGTCGGCAAGCTGCTGGATTGGTCTGATCTGATTGCGCAAAAACAAAATGGAGATCGAAATCAGGAAGAGTGAGGCACCGACCATCCAGAGCAGAAAGATATGGGAGTTTGATGCATAGGCCTGGCTTCGCCGTGCATAAACCCGCAAGACCTGATCGGACTCTTCCAGCCGGATTCGGATTTCCAACAGGTTTGAATCGCCAACCGTATCAATCCAGAATGGGCGACCAATCTGAGACGTGATCTCTTCACGAAGAATATCGTCCAAAATGGAAAAGAAAGGTTTGGCCGTTGCCGGCGGAAAAGGGTCCGGTGGAAGAATCGCAATATTCAGTCGAAGGCGCTCGCGGGCAATGCGAATGATCGCTTCATAATCTTCATCTTGAGGATAGGTCTCGATGATATCGATGATTCCGGCAATGTCTGCAGTTACTGCTGTAGACAAACGCTGGGTCACTGTTTGCCAGTGACGCTCCATGAAAATGTAAGCAACGATTGATTGGAGCAGTACCATTGGCACGATGATGATCAGCAAGGAACGGGCATAAAGTCCAGTCGGCATTTTCCCACCGAACCATCGCGAAATGCGTCCGATTGGGCTTCGCCGCCAAAGTCGGTAAAATTTTGTGGAGCGTATGGACTTCAACTCGGGCCTTTATACGTTAGTTCGGGGCTGCGCCCATCGATGGTGCCCAATGATAATTCCTCGGGCGAGAAAAGCCAGAGCAAATGCAAGTGTATTGGACCGGAATTAACCGGGGAATAGGCGGTAGCCGATACCGCGCACTGTTTGCAGCCATTTTGGATCGCCGGGATCGTCCTCAATTTTGCGTCTTAGCCGATTGATCTGCACATCAATCTTACGTTCACCAGCTTCGCTTTCCTCGCCAAGCAATTCAAAACGCGCAACGGTTTCGCCTAACTTGCTAGAAAAGATTACCATAATTTCCTGTTCGCGGTCTGTCAGGCGTATAGGGTCGCCATCGCGCTTCAACTCACGTTTTTTGACCGAGAATTGATAGGGACCAAAGGAAATCTGCTCTATGATTGGCGTTTCGGGCTTCGCTGCGCGTTTCAAGATGTTGTTGATGCGAAGCAGCAATTCACGCGGGTCAAATGGTTTTGTCAGATAATCGTCGGCGCCCGCTTCCAGTCCTTCAATCCGGTTTCCGGTTTCAGCCAATGCGGTCAAGAGCAGAATCGGTATATCGCGCTTCTCGTTTAGTGACCTTGTCAGACTGATACCTGTTTCCCCTGGCATCATCACATCGACAATCAGCAGGTCGAATTCCAAACCTTCCAGCTGATTACGGGCTTCCTGGGCGTCTGCGGCAAGGGTTACCCGATAGCCGTTTTCCGTCAGATAACGCTTGATCAATTCGCGAATGCGCCTGTCGTCATCGATCACCAACAGATGCGGAGCATCGTCAGACAAAAAGGTCGATGGGCTTTTGGCGCCGATCGATTCAACTTGTTCTATCATCTGTTTGAACCTCCGCTTTATATCTTGCTTTACCTATTTAGAAGTATCAGCCGAATCTGTCATCTGCCGCAAAAATCTTTTTATGGAGCTGTCGCTAGTTTTTCCTACGGATGTTAATGCGTTCTCGATGCGGCGGGACTGTGGCAAGGAAAGTCGAAGAATCAATTCCCGTCCGTTTTGAGTTGGATATAGGAGACGTTGCCTACGGTCGGAAGCGCCAGTCATTTGTACGATATATCCAGAATTGATTAGTTGTTTCAGCACACGAGCAAGGCTTTGTTTGGTGATTCCCAACAGATCCAGAAGTTCAGCCACCATGAGACCAGGCTTGCGGTTCACAAAATAAAGCACCCGGTGATGGGCCCGCCCAAAGGCCAGTTTTTCCAATACCCGGTCCGCATCGGCAATGAAATCGCGATAGGCAAAGAACAATAGCTCGATGGTTTCCAGTTCAGAAATTTCGTTCTCTGAAAGTGATTTCTCAACAATGGTTACAGTGTCAGTTTGCATTTTGGTCACACTTTGAAAACCTGAAGATGACACATATTGTAAAATATGTCAGTAGTATTGACATAAATTTGGTTCGGGCATAATTTTTGGCAGTTTGAAGATTTTGGGGTAATACCAGCTAATGTTAACCCCAAACACTCGTCAATTGCACCAGAAAACTCAATATATTTACTGAATTTGGCCCAGAGGCCAAAAATGTCCGGGAGAAGAATGATGGCAGGCGTACCTTATGATCAAATGGGTGGCCATATCTGGTTCAATGGCGAATTTGTGGAATGGGCTGATGCAACCGTGCATGTTCTTACCCACGGATTGCATTACGCGAGCTCGGTGTTTGAAGGCGAGCGGGCTTATGAGGGCAAGATCTTTAAATTGCATGAGCATACGGAACGATTGTTTTATTCCGCAGACAAGCTGGGTATGAAAATGCCTTACTCCATCGAAGAGATTGATGCTGCCTGTATTGCCACTTTGGAAAAACAGGGCATGAAAGACGCCTATATTCGACCGATTGCCTGGCGCGGTAGCGAGATGATGGGCGTTTCGGCGCAAAACAACCGTATCAATGTTGCCATTGCTGTTTGGGAGTGGCCGAGCTATTTCGCCCCTGAGGAAAAACTCAAAGGCATTAAGCTTGATATTGCAGAATGGCGCAGGCCTGATCCGAAAACCATACCGTGTTTTGCCAAAGCAGCAGGTCTTTACATGATTTGCACCCTGTCGAAGCATGCGGCGGAATCAAAGGGATATGCTGATGCGCTCATGCTCGACTATCGCGGGCAGATTGCAGAAGCGACGGGCGCGAATGTCTTCTTTCTGAAAGATGGCAAGATACACACCCCAAAACCTGATTGTTTTCTTGATGGGATAACGCGCCGCACTGTAATTGATCTGGCCAAAAAACGCGGTCTGGAAATTATTGAGCGGGCGATCATGCCTGAAGAGATGGACGGCTTCTCGGAATGCTTCCTAACGGGAACGGCTGTGGAAGTAACGCCGGTTTCTGAAATTGGGCCCTACAAGTTTGTTCCCAGTGAAGTCTCCAAGACTTTGATGGAAGACTATGAAGCATTGGTACGCGGAAAAGCCTGATAATCCGCTGTTTTCAATTTGACACTCCATGCTGCTTAATGCCGATGGTTAACCAATGGTAAAGAATAACTTTGCCAAATTTGCCGCCAAAGTCTAAAATGAAGTATCGAATCTGTCGGTTCGTGTTCTTATGGGGAAGTTGCAGGCCTTGGCCTGTATAAAGGAGTGACTTTTATGGAAGCAATTCTTCCGATTATTCTACAGGTAATTTCTGGTGCCGCTGGTGGCGGTATTGTTGGCAATCTCGTTAAGACTGTCGGCATGAGCATGATCTCTAAAATGCTGCTAGGCGGCGTTGGTGGTCTTGCCGGTGGTGCTTTGGCTACAGGTTCAGGTCCTCTGGGCGGTTTGCTCGGCGGCGTGCTTGGCATGGCTGGTGGCGGCGATGCTGCTGGTGGCATGGACATGGGTTCTATACTCGGTCAAGTAGCTGGCGGCGCTGTTGGCGGCGGTGCTTTGACAGGTATCGGCGGTCTTATTGCCGGCATGATGAAGAAGTAATCATTAGCCGATTGTTTAGTTCAAATCGGGCGGCATTTATGTCGCCCGATTTTTTGTTGGCTCAATCGAATGGCGCAGTTACGTTATGCTCCAAATCAAAGCTCAATTTGTCCAAACTGTTAAAGGAAACCCATGGGAAATCTTGTTGCCGCAATTGTCAATGTGACGCCTTTTCAACAAAACTGTACCTTGATCTGGGATGATGAAACCATGATTGGTGCGGTGATTGATCCGGGCGGTGATATCGAGCGCATTGAGCAAGCGATTGCCGAGACTGGTGTTAAAGTGGAGCAAATTCTGTTGACCCACGGCCATATCGACCACGCGGGCGGAGCTGAGGCTTTGAAGCAAAAGTTGGGTGTTGAGATTATCGGGCCGCACAAGGACGATCTTGATCTATTGAGTAATATCGAAAAGCAATCAGAGATGTTTGGCGTTCCAGGTGCCTTTCAAAATGCCAAACCTGACCAATGGCTGGAAGAAGGAGATGAGGTCAAGATTTCAGACCATGTTTTCAAGGTGTTTCATTGCCCAGGACATGCACCTGGTCATGTGATTTTTTACAATGAGACCGCAAAGTTTGCACATGTTGGTGATGTTTTGTTCCAGGGGTCGATCGGCAGAACGGATTTGCCTGGCGGAAACCATGAAGCTCTGATCAATTCAATCAAGACCAAGTTGTTTCCGCTCGGCGATGAAGTCTCCTTCATCTGTGGCCATGGGCCAGGAAGCACGATTGGTGCAGAGCGCAAAAGCAATCCGTTTTTGGTCTGAATATTTGAACAGGCTGAAAGGCGCGAAGGGCCAGTATGTTCTCGAACCAGCGTCTCAACACTAAAGAACACATCGGTTTTACAGTTTGGGGTAGTTCCGACATAATGTGGGGTATATGCCGACCCTTCGCATTTTCAAACTATACAAGCGTAGTTACCGAAACGTAAATTTTTCGCCAATGGTCTCATTTTTAATCAAATACCGATTTTAATTTCAGGCCCGAAGCCGCTCATTCATGGCATCCACAGGTGTTGTGCGTCGTTTTTCAATCCAGTTTACGACGCCTGCGTGAGGCATTGGTGTTGCGAAGTAGAACCCCTGCAATTCTGTGCAGCCAAGACGGGTCAAAATTGCAACTTCCTCGGCAGTCTCAACGCCTTCCGCAACGGTTTCACATTTAAGGCCTTTTGCCATATTGATTGTGGCTTCAAAGATAACCCGCGTGCGTTCATCACGGGTCAGACGAGCGGTGAGGGGGCCATCAATCTTGATTGTATTGACCTGCAACTCAGACAATCTTGTCAGGTTCGAGTAGCCGCGCCCATAGTCATCCAAGGAAACTTTAAAGCCCAGATTATGAAGTTGGCTGATCACGTTATTGGCCGTATCTTTGCTTGAAAGGGCCGTTTCTTCAGTGACTTCAATTTCGAAGCGCATTGGATCGCAGTCTTCTTCAATAATGATATTGTAGATCCGGTCGACAAAGTTGTCCGAGCTGAATTGTCGCGAGGAGATGTTTACCGCGATATTTAGTTGGTGGCCTTGGGCGTCCCATTTTTTCATATCCTGGCAGGCACGTTTAACCACCCACTCACCCAATTCATTTGTGGTGTCGCTGTTCTCAATTGCAGGGATAAAATCTGCCGGGCTGATAAGACCTTTTTTCGGGTGGAACCATCGAACCAAAGCCTCAACGCTTTTGACCGAGTTATTGATCGTATTAACCTTTGGTTGGTAATAAAGTTCCAACTCTTCATTGTTGATCGCGAAATGAACTTCCCTGCGCAATTCACTTGCCGATAGTTCACCGGTTCCATCACCGTAGCGCTGGACTCGGGATTTACCAACTGTCTTTGCATGAAATACGGCGATATCGGCTTTTTTGACCAAATCACGGAAGGTGAGTCCATGCTCGGGAAAGCTCGATATTCCAATATGGCCGGATAACATGATATTGGTTTTCAAGCCTGGTATCGGGGTTTCGATTGCCTCAAAAATTTGTTCCGTGATGGCGTCTAGCTGAGAAAAACCATTGTTTTCCGGTACAAAAATGACGAATTCATCGCCACCAAACCGGCCGACGCTGGCTCTTGGTGTGCATTGTTGATCAAAATTGCTTTCAAGGATTTTTGTAGGAGACTGGCCTGTCGTCAGCTCCAAAATACTGCCGAATCGGGCACCAAGACAGCGCAGAACCTGGTCACCGATGCTGTGACCATGACTTTCATTGATTTCTTTGAAATTATGTAGGTCCACAAACAGCATAGCGCCATTCATGTCTTTGTTTGCCATGAAGGCCAAAGACTGCTCAACAATGGTTGAGAATGCTTCGCGGTTCGGTAGGCTGGTTACGGCATCAGAGTAAGCCAGTATCTTCATCTTGTTATGTGTATTGCGAAGATTTTTCGCCATTTCAGTGAATGTTTTTTCCAGTTCCATGTTTTCTGTTGGCATCAGATTTGAATCATTGATTTTAAAATCGACTAAGTCCCCGGTTTTGCTGATTTTTTTCAATACATGAGTCAGGCGCTCAATAGGGGAGGAAATGAAGTTCGAAACTATGATTGTTCCCAGCAGGATCGCCGCCAGGATCATGACGAAAATGATAGAAACAGATCGTTTGCCGAAACCGGTTTGATTGGTTATGTCACTTAGGCTTCTTGGAATCATGATTCCCAGTCCGCCGGTTTTGACGGCTGCGACACCAGCCAACATCAATGAATCTGTAGCCGGAGAATGAAACTGAACAATGCCGTTCTCACCATTTTTGGCGAGATTAACAGGCGCCAATCCATTGATATTTTTACCAGATGTTTCCCAAGACTTGTCCGGGTGTGCTAGCAGATTGCCTTTCCTGTCAAATATGGCGGCGTGTCCGGTTGCGCCAATGCGTGTCCCGGCGGCAAGATTTGAAAAGAATTGTTTATCAATCTCACCAGCAATGATCCTGTTTTCAATTTGCCGAACTAAATAAAGGCTATTGGTACCGTTTGCATGTTTTATTAATGGTGAAAGATGGGTCTTCCCGTCGGATAAATGCATTTTTGGCAGGTTTAAATTGCCAATTGCCGGGGCGGAAGATTTTGATGAACCTGCCAGATAGCGTTTTGATAGCTTATAGCTGGCAAGTATATTCGAACTTGCAGAATCGATGATCAACATTTCCTGAATGTTATCATTGTTCTCGAAGAGGAATTCAGGTTGTTCAAAATTCTTGCTGGCGAGTTCTGCTACGTGACCATCAAAAGCTTTGATTTGTTCACCGAGATAGCGCTCGATTGAGTCCGCATGGGCCAGTGAAAGTTGCAACTGGGAATTTCCCGCCCGAGAAATTTCATTGTTTTGCAAAGTATTGTGTGCCCAGAAACCCATTACCAAAAGCGGTAAGATCGAAAAAAGTCCAAATGTTAAATATAGCCAGAATCTAATTCGCATGTTCGCCCCCAATTTACGAAACCCGCGATCCAACATAAATGGGATATGGAGATTTTTAGTTAAAGTCTTAGACACAAAATTGAGAAATTGGATGGTTGGTTAAAAAAAAATGAAAATTGGTGATCTAACAACAAAAATATCTGAACCCGATCAAATATGTGTCCATGCTTGGAGAATGAAAAATGTTTGATGGATTTGATAGAGAATTCCCCAGGTTTTTGGCTGATTTGAGTACGAATAATACTCAACAATGGTTTGCTGAAAATTCTGCGCGGTATGACCGGTTATGCCGCGGGCCTATATCCAGACTAATCGATGGTCTTGCCTTCAGACTTGAAATCTATGATCCGCCGCATCTGGTCGAAACTGATCAAGGAGGATCAATAGCGGTTAAGAAAAGGATCCGGGCGGAAGAAGAACATCTGTCAGGCGATTTTAATCCATTCGTTCATCTGCATTTCCAGGCTTCCTGCCCATCACAGATTGCACCAAAATTACATCTGGTATTTGGTTCTTGTGGTTTAGGTCTGGGAGGCGGGTTTTCCAGCTTTTCGCCTCAACAGGCGCAGCGCTTTCAAAGAGCGCTTTCAAAACCTGAACATCTTACTGCTTTGGACAGAGCAGTTGAAGCAGCACAGAAAAGTGGATGTTATCTTGAGAATTTGAGGGAAACAAAAAGTGTGCCTGCCCTATCCAAAAGTGAGGGTGAAGAACAGTTAGCGCCTTACAAGAAGCAACAAGGCATCCTGGTTAGGAGCAGAAATGAAGGTTACAGTCCTGCCATCTTTACTGAGGACTGTGTGGACTATATCGATTTCCGACTTCGCCAATTGTTGCCTTTGCAGCAATGGTTGGTGCAGCATATTGTGCAGGATGATGAGCTAAAATTCCAGCCTTAAGACTTCACAGCCTCATCCAGGACGTTTAACCAGTTTTTGACCCGGTCAAGATTATTGCCCATATCGGAATATCCAAGTTTGGCCTTTGCATGAATGGCTAAGGTGGAGGTTGTCTTGGAAAGTGGCACAAACTCAATCGATATAGTGTCTGGAAACCGCATCCATTTGGTCCGGCTTACATAGCGAAGCGTCAGAGGATTGGCGTTATCATCTAACCGAACGGTATCGGCTTGGGCGGCAAGCGCGATCGCGAATTTATCCCGCAGTTCTTCAGCAGGTAGATTGTAGGTTTTGGGGACCGCATCGGGTTGGCGATTTGGACAAAAGCCTTCCGGGCATATCAGGGCTTCATTGGGTTTGGGGGCAGGGCGCAAGGTATGAAAGTCGGTTTGTCCTAGGTCAGGATCGCCTGCCAGCCTAGTCCAAAAGCCATCACGGTCAATTGCAAATGTGGCGGTAACGATAAGAATAACAGCCAAAATGAACCATAAAACAGTTACCATGATTTTTCGCACTATGTTCCGGCTCCTGCGGTTAGCTTTCCTGCAGATAGTCGGGCGGTCAGATGAATACAAGTCTTGAAGGGATAAAACGGTCACAACTGGCGTTGCTGTCTTGCAATCAGGTACAAGCAGTTTTATCAGTGCGGGCGTAACTTCAACAACTCAAACAATTCGGAGCCTTTTCCAATGGCCTTTCTTGCCGACATCCTTTCGCGCGTAAAACCATCAGCCACGATTGCCGTTACACAAATGGCCCGCGAATTGAAATCCAAGGGAAAAGACGTGATTTCGCTTTCCGTTGGCGAGCCGGACTTTGATACGCCGCAAAATATCAAAGATGCGGCGATTGAAGCCATCAAAAAAGGTGAAACGAAATATCCGCCTGTTTCCGGTATTGCTCCTTTGCGGGAGGCGATTGCGGCCAAGTTCAAACGGGAAAATGACCTGGACTATACACCGCAACAAACCATTGTTGCTACCGGCGGCAAACAGATATTGTTCAATGCTTTTATGGCCACGATTAATCCGGGTGATGAAGTTGTTATTCCTGCACCTTATTGGGTCAGCTATCCGGAGATGGTTTCCATCTGTGGCGGCACTCCTGTGTTTGTCGAGGCAACCATAGAGAACGATTTCAAATTGTCAGCTGAGGCATTGGACAAAGCGATAACGCCTAAGACCAAGTGGTTCATGTTCAACTCCCCATCAAATCCATCAGGCGCGGCTTACTCAAAAGACGAGTTGAAAGCCCTGACCGAAGTATTGCTGAAACATCCGCATGTTTGGGTTTTGACCGATGATATGTATGAACATCTTTGCTACGGAGATTTCAAATATTATTCGCCGGCGCAAGTTGAGCCCAAGCTTTATGATCGCACACTAACGATGAACGGTGTTTCAAAAGCCTATGCAATGACGGGATGGCGCATTGGCTATGCGGCTGGTCCCATTGAACTCATCAAGGCGATGGATATGATCCAGGGGCAGCAAACTTCTGGCGCTTGCTCGATTGCCCAATGGGCAGCAGTGGAAGCACTGAACGGACCGCAGGATTACGTGCATGAAGCGCGCAAAGTGTTTGAGGAGCGCCGCGATCTGGTGGTGTCCATGCTTAATCAGGCCTCTGGCCTCAAATGCCCATCGCCGGAAGGTGCTTTTTATGTTTATCCTTCTTGTGCTGCGCTGATGGGCAAGACGGCCCCATCTGGCAAGATAATCGAAAATGACGAAGATTTTGTGATGGAGCTTCTCGCAACCGAAGGCGTTGCAACAGTTCACGGCTCAGCCTTTGGACTCGGTCCAAATTTCAGAGTGTCATATGCAACATCAACAGAAAATCTGACTGAGGCTTGCAACAGAATTCAACGCTTCTGTGCTTCATTGAAGTAAAAGGAAAATTGATGATATTGTGTTTGGGCGCTTGGGTAGAGTGCCCAAACTGTATTTCTTGTCAAATTTCAGATTCGTTTTTTCCAGAACCCGCCTGAGAAATGGTTTAAAAAGTGTTTCTGTACTCGATAAAGTTGATGCTTTATTTGCCAAAACCGTTGCCCTTTGGCCACATTGTGAAAATGAATCGCTGAATACAGGGTATAATCCGTCGCAAAATGGATAAGTATTTGAAGATGTAACCTAAATATCTTAGAAAGATGGTATTTTAAGGCTTGGGCAGCCATTTTTGTTCTGAAGTGGTATATTGGGTTGGCAAATAATTCTCTTAAATTCGGTCTGGCATTGGCAATTGCAGCCTTGGGTGGATCAGCCGCGTTTGCTGCGGATATTTCCCAGCCAAGCATCAATATGGTCGATCCTACCCCTGTATCCCAACAGCAGCCAGCCGTTGACGGCGTGAATTTCAAGTTCAGTGCTGTTACGGGAGTCATCGGCGGTTACGCAAACCATATGTTCATTGCTTCGATGGCAACGCCAATGCCGTTCTTTCCAAGTTTTGGTATTCAGCTTGATCTTGGAATAGGCGATTACCGCTCTGGCTATACAAGTGCTGCATCGGCGCTACACTTGTTTTACCGCAATCCCGAAACCGGCATGCTGGGCATCTATGGTGATTGGGGCTATGTGGATAATGAGCATGGCGGTCGTATGGGCATTGAAACTGCTCTTTATAGCGGTCGTTGGTCTCTGGATGCAGTTGCGGGTGTGCGTTTTGGTCAGCATTACGACACCGAGTTTTTCGACGAAGTTGATCTCAGTTATTATTTTACCGACAACCTGAAAGGCTCTATCGGCCATCGGCTGATTTCACGCGGTCATGTTGCTAATGTCGGTTTTGAATATATGCCTGAAAATGTGTCCGGTTGGAGTGTTTTTGGTGAAGCGGAAGCTGGACAGGATGATTATCAGGCCGCTTGGCTTGGATTGCGCTATTCATTCGGCCAATCAGACGCAAAGTCTCTGATCGAGCGTGATCGCAAAGCTGATCCAATCGTACGGATTCCACGAAATCTCGCCAGCCTCACACGCTGCGGTGATATTGCCAATCCTGCAAATTATCACAAAAGCTGGAATGGTTTTGAATACACCTACACAGACAATATCTGTGGCAGCAAAGACGACCTGAACAAATATGGTGCGGTCGAAACCAAGTTGAACAGCAATTAAAACCGGGTTTCCTTTCGGCATCAAAAGCGCCCCTTTGTGGGCGTTTTTTTGTATCCAAGATTTGGTAGATTATTCTCCGTTGATGGCGTGGACGAAATTCGCATCCAATAATTCTGTGGGCAAGGGGAACCAAAGCTCGTTGGATTTATGAGACAGGATTTTTTCCAGAAATGTTCGCGAAACACCTTGCTGCTCAAACAGTTGCATATCGCGCTCCTGTTCCTTTTTGGGATCTACCACACTCAAGACTGCTTGACCTGCCTCCATCCGGTATTGATGGAAGCCAAATCGTGCAGTTGCGTCCATGGTCCGCTTAACTCCGCCGATAAAAGCGGACGTACAAGCTGAACTGCATCTTTCGCTTACATGGGTATTCAGTCTTCTATCTGTGAAAAGTTTGGCCAGTCCGCGGGCTTCGAAAATATTGCCGCCATCGCTATTTAGAACCACTTTTTGAACGGTATTATTTGCTTCCAGCAGTGCACGCATGTTTCGGGTAATGCCCAGTTCTACCGTGCCTGTGAAAGTCAGTGTTTCACCGCCGTTAATAATCTCAAGATCGTATTTGCTTGCATGTTCGCGTTCCATTCGAACCATGAAGTTTTCTTCTTCAGGTTTTATTTTTGTGTGTTGCCAGGCTTGAATAGAATAGGAAATCGTAAGAAACAGGCCAACGACAAGGCTGAGCTGCGCTCCCCAAGCGGTCGACTGAGAACCAGTGTCGCGGGTATAGATTTCCGTTGAACGCAATACACCAACGATCTGCCAGACAAATAGAACTCCATGAAACAAGAAGGCAGCAATTAGAATGGCAATGGCCCAGGCCGTATAGTCGATCTTTGCGAGATAAGACAGATTTGCCTGAATCAGGAAAATGCCTAATCTCAACATAACGAAATTTATCCAGAAGGCTTTGGCAAGGCTGTGTTTGCCGTGCCAATGATCTTTGACATAGGTCGCTAATCCGCCTAACAATTGCCTATTACTTCTCTGCCGGTTCTGTTGGCAAATTCATCAAAACTGATACGGACTTTTCGTTTGCCACGGCAGGCTTCAACGTAAAATTGGAGTTTTGAAAGGCCTCGCTCTCGAAGTGTTTCAGCAAGATCGTTGATGCGTGGTGCATCACAGGATCCAAGGTCCTTTCTGTCCACCAATTCACCAAAACGGGTGAGAATGATCTCATCAAGACGATTGTCCTTGCATCCCCGGGTACGATAATTTCCGCTATCCAGTGTTACGGATACATTGGTGTAACCGTTGTCTCGCATGGAGGCTGAAATCTCATCTTGTGAATAGGCATTGCGGCATTTACCGATCATGAATTCATCAGAAATTTCGCCCCAGCGGTTAAGTGTGACTTCCATGCGGTTGCCTGCTTTACATCCGTGAGCAATGTAGCGGGGCAGTTTGCCGTCAATTAATTTTACTCTTGTATAGCCTTTTTCTTCCATCAAAGCAGTTAACTCGTTCGCATTGATTGAGCTGCGGCAGGCACCGATGCGACGGCTTTCAGCGATTTCTCCAAAACGATTGATCTTGAGTTCAACACGATTCCGGTCCTGACAAGCCTCGGCTACATAGACGGGAAGCCTGCGATCTATGAAGTTAACACGGTCATAACCGCTTTCTTCCAATTTGGCTGTGATATCTGCCGGGGACAGCTCTTCCTGGCAGGAGCCAATCCGGCGTTCTTTTTCGATGTCGCCGAAATAATTCACCTCAATGCGAAAGCGTTCTGATTGTCTGCATCCTAAAGCCAGGAATTTTCCGGCCCGGTCTTCGATATTAATTCTGCTGAACCCACGGTCACGCAACAGTTTGCGAACGGCCTGTTGGTCAATTGCGATGCGGCAATCACCAATAATTTTTCTGCTGGCTTGTCCTGTCCATTTGAATTCTATGCGATATCTCTTGCCCCCTTGGCAGGCATCGAATTTTGAACTGGAAAGGCCGATCTTCACCGTATCTATCCGGTTATATCCTGCTTGTGCCAGTGTTGCTTTGAACTCTGCTTCGCTACCGCCAATTTGAAGGTTCAACTGAGCATTAGCGTTTACGAGGGATAAAAACAGAAGCAATACACCTAGTGCAAATTGCACCCAATATTTAGAAAGAAAGTTTGATGAGAGCTCAAATGTTCTAAATCTTGCTTGCATGACTTCCTCCTTACATTCCCTTTGGATAGCTTAGGATGGTCATTTGCCTGAAACAAGTCAGTATAACTATTTAAAGACACCCTTTTGTGAACAAAATCGGTATTAGAACTCCCATTCGCGTGATTTTGCGATCAGAAAATCCCTGAATGCCTTGAGTTTTGCCGAGCCACGCATGGATTGTGGATAGCAAAAATAGGTGTCGAAACTTGGCACTTCAGCGGATTGCATGAGGGGGATTAGCTCATGGCGTTTATCGACAATATAGTCAGGTAATACGCAAATCCCTGCGCCACCTTCTGTCATCTTGCGAAGCGCGACCATGTTATTAACCTCGCCTGTAGGAATGCGGGGGTTGTTCTCTGCTCTTCCTGCAGTTTTCAACCAATTGGTATCGGACAAATAGGCTGGGGTGTTTTCGCCAAATACCAATATTCGGTGATTATCAAGGTCATCCATGCTTTTAGGCTGGCCATGGCGGGCGATATAGCCGGGTGAAGCGTATAGATGAAAGTGAACCGTAAAGAGTTTACGTTGAATGAGATCGGCCTGTTGGGGCTGGCGGAGCCTGATGGCGCAATCGGCTTGAAGGGTGGCCAAATCGAGTTCTTCATCGATAAGGTTAATCTCCAATTGAACATCTGGATATAATTCCAGAAACTCATGAACCCTTGTTGTCAGCCAACCGGTTCCAAGGCCTACGGTGGTCGTTACGCGCAGTTTACCTTGAGGTCGCTCGGTAGACTCCGTTAAGGCGCTGACGGTCAGCTCCAGTTTACCCATTACTTCGTGCACTGTCCTGTACAGGGTTTCACCTTGTTCGGTGAGAATCAGGCCGCGGGCATGGCGGGCAAAAAGAGGTACGCCAAGGTCTGTCTCAAGGGCACTAACCTGTCTTGAAATGGCCGATTGGCTTAAATTGAGTTGTTCAGCAGCATGGGTGAAGCTGCCAGCGTCGGCAACACTATGAAAGATGCGCAGCTTGTCCCAGTCCATTCGAAAATTCCTCTTTTGGCAATGCTGCTTATCAGTTCAAGGCATTTAAGCCTATTCGGCTGCTACCGCGACTGTTTCATTTGCTGCAATGAACTTTTCTGCTTCAAGGGCTGCCATACATCCCATTCCAGCGGCGGTTACGGCCTGGCGATAGGTGTCATCGGTAATGTCGCCGGCAGCAAATACACCGGGGATATCCGTAGCGGTAGAATCCGGGGCTGTCCACAAATAGCCTGAGGCTTTCTTTTTAAGCTGGCCTTCAAACAACTCGGTTTGCGGCGCATGGCCAATTGCAACGAACACGCCATCTACTTCGATTTCTGTGATTTTACCGGTTTGGGCATGCTTCAATCTTGCCCCTGTAACGGCAGGCGGGAAGCCTTCTTTACCGGTAATCTCTTCAAGTTCGTGGTTCCATATGATTTCAACATTTTCCTTGTTGAAGAGACGCTCCTGCAAAATCTTTTCCGAGCGAAGGCTGTCGCGGCGGTGAACCAGTGTCACTTTTGAAGCCAGGTTTGACAAATAAAGCGCTTCTTCCACGGCAGAGTTCCCGCCGCCAACGACGATCACATGTTTATCTTTATAGAAGAAACCGTCACAGGTTGCACAAGCGGACACGCCAAAGCCCATAAATTTCTGCTCGCTTTCGATGCCCAGCCATTTTGCTTTTGCGCCGGTGGCAATGATCAGCGTTTCGCCGGTATAAACCTGGCCGCTATCGCCAATGAGCTTGAATGGGCGGGATGATAAATCTGCTTCCTTGATATGATCATTGATGATTTCCGTGCCGACATTTTTAGCTTGTTGTAGCATTTGCTCCATCATCCAGGGACCCTGGACCGGATCAGCATAGCCTGGATAGTTTTCAACATCGGTGGTGATCATCAATTGACCGCCTTGCTCCATTCCAGCGATCAGCGTTGGCTTCATCATGGCGCGGGCAGCGTAAATGGCGGCTGTGTAGCCGGCGGGGCCGGAACCGATGATCAGAACTTTCGAATGGTGCGGAGTTTGTGAATTTTCAGACATGATAGGTTCCAAGGTTTCTTTGATCTATAAATAACTATTCAAAGGCCCGTATTTCAAGAGTTGGCGCGGATTTCCTTGGGGGTAAGGTGCCGATGGGGCAAGTATTTCAAACACTTTACCTGTGCGATTTTGGCAACAAGCCAACGTGAAGTGATTTGAAGGGTTTTCCGCACCTTTATTCGGTGGTAACGCACTGAAACAAATCTTTGCGGAACCCATTTATTCGATGACCACCAACTCAAACATTCCACCTGTAACGGTTACCTGTATCAAATGGGGTAACAAGTTTCCTGCCTATTACGTCAATCGCCTGTATGCTGGTGTGAAACGTCATATGGACAGACCCTTTCGTTTTGTTTGTTTTACTGAAGATGCGGTGGGTATCCGTGATGAGGTGGAGATATTACCGCTTCCAGTGGTTCCGATTGAAAATGAAATTGTAACAGCAATGACTACAGGCAAGCGCCGAGGTGCCTGGCGCAAGTTGACGATCTTCAGAAAAGGCGAAGGCAATTTGTCAGGACCTTGTCTGCAAATGGACCTAGATGTGGTTGTAACAGGACCTTTGGGGCCGTTAGTTGACTATATGCCTGGTAAAGTGTGCATGGGGCAGGATTGGCTGGAAAAACGCCGTGGAAAGCCGGGCGGCCACGGTTCAGTGATCCGGCTTGACCCGGATCTGCATCATTATCTTTATGATGATTTTGCTGCCGATATAGAAGGATCAATCGCTTACAAGGGTGAGCAGCGTTATACTTCTATGACATCGCTCAAGCATGGTGATCTTGAGTATTTTCCTGATGGCTGGATTTGCAGTTTTAAGCGTCAGGCGATTCCGTATTTTCCCTTGAATTTTTTCATTGAGCCAAACTTGCCGGATGATTGCCACGTGATGTGTTTTCACGGCACGCCAAAAATGGAAGAAGCGCTTGTGGGAGATTGTCCGAAGCTGCGTTATCGGACGCGACCAGCATCCTGGATTCGCGAGCTTTGGCTGGACCAGGATGAAAAAGACTGGATGCCCGTCTAGTTTCGTTATTTGGACATAAAAAAGGCGGCCTAAAAGCCACCTTGATTATTAAATTTTCCGAAACGATCAAATGAATTTTACGGATAGAATTTCGTAGTCTTTCGAACCGCCTGGCGCTGCAACTTCAACGGAGTCGCCTTCGGATTTGCCGATCAATGCACGTGCGATGGGTGAGGAAATAGAGATTTTTCCCAATTTCACATCGGCTTCCTGATCACCGACGATGCGATAGGTTTTTTCCTGTTCGGTTTCTTCGTCAATCAGTTTGACGGTGGCACCGAATTTTACGGTTGAGCCTGATAGTTTCGATACATCAATGATTTCAGCGCGTGAAAGCACATCTTCCAATTCCGCGATACGGCCCTCATTGTGGCTTTGCTGCTCTTTGGCTGCATGATATTCAGCATTTTCTGACAGATCACCATGAGCTCTTGCTTCCGCAATAGCAGCAACAATCGCTGGCCTGTCTTCCGATTGGCGTTTTCTCAGCTCGATTTCGAGCATTTTGTGGCCTTCCGGCGTCATTGGTACTTTTTCCATATTCATCTCTATTCTTCGTGCAGCGGTGTCTTATGCAGACGGTGCAGCTGGAGTTTGCCAAAAGAAAACGACCCTCAGATGAGAAATCCCAGGGTCGCTTCGTTTAGACTTCGAAGACAATATAACAGTTTTTTTCTCGATTTCATCTGTTTTTTGTGAATAGATCGAGATTTGGTACTCATTGGGAATTTACCCATCAAATCAAGAGTTTTTCATGGTTCATCATGTGCAGTCCGGACCGATCAATCTGGATACCCTCATCCGCTTCAACGACCCAATAGCCGATGAGGTGGATGTCGTTGTTATTGGTGGGGGAATCATTGGAGTAACTGCTGCTCTTTATTTGATCGATGAAGGGTTAAGCGTGGCAATTGTTGAAAAAGGCCGGATGGCTTGTGAACAATCCTCGCGCAATTGGGGCTGGATTCGCCAGCATGGCCGCGATGCTGATGAGCTGCCCATCATGATGGAGGCCAATCGCCTTTGGGGTGAGTTGGATAATCAGACCAAAAACCGGACCGGATTTACCAGAGGCGGGATTATGTATCTTGCGAGCTCTGAAGAGAAAATGGCGGTAAGAGAAAAATGGGTCGCTATCGCAAAGGAGCATCAGCTGGATACGCGAATACTCTCTCGCAAGGAAGTGGCCGAGCATATCGATCAAGGTAATGGCTCAGCCGATAGTGCCTATCCCAACAATGCACATAAATGGGTTGGAGCGACCTTTACGCCGAGTGACGCGCGAGCTGAGGCATGGCAGGCGGTTCCGGCGCTTTCGGAACTGGCTCAATCCAAAGGCGTTTTGATTTCAGAGAATTGTGCGGCACGGACACTGGAAATCACTGCGGGAGCTGTGACGGGAGTGGTTACCGAACGCGGAACAATCAAATGCTCGCAGATCGTACTGGCAGCAGGAGCGTGGTCTTCCTTGTTTCTGCAACGTCATGGCGTTTCGATACCTCAATTGAGTGTTCGCTCCTCGGTCAGTTCCACAGGGCCGATGGCCAAAGTGTTTGGCGGCAATGCTGCGGATGAGACGATTGCCTTTCGCCGCCGTGAAGATGGCGGGTATAATATTTCGCTCAGCAATTATCACGATTTGTACTTGGGGCCTGATGCCTTTCGTAATTTCTTCAAATGGCTTCCCGTTGCAACAGAGCATTGGCGCGATACGAAGCTAAGGCCAATGGCTCCAGGCGGATTTCCCGATGGGTGGCGTACACGGCGTAAATGGTCTGAGGATGAAGAAAGTCCATTTGAGCAGACCCGTGTCCTGGAGCCCCAACCCAATATGAACAAACTTGAGGAACTACGCAGCGAATTTGCCAAGAGGTTCCCAAATCTAGGCAAGCCCAGGATAACCCATAGCTGGGGTGGCATGATTGATGCGATGCCGGATATTGTTCCGATTGTAGACCACATTCCGCAGCTTGGAGGAGTCATTTTGGCAACCGGGATGAGTGGTCATGGTTTTGGTATCGGGCCCGGCTTTGGAAAAATCATCGCGAAAATGGCAGCTGGAAAACCGGTTGGCCATGATATGTCACGGTTCCGGTTTTCCCGCTTTACCGATGGCAGCAAAATGCGCCCCGGGCCTGCGATTTAATCCATCAGATTGAAAGCCATTTAAAGGCCGACGAGGTCTTTCAAAACTGATCGTGAAGCTCGATAGGTCAACGCAGCAATCGTCAAGGTTGGATTGCCGGTTCCTTCCGTCGGAAAAGTTCCGCTTCCCAGAAGATATAGATTTTTATGATCCCAGGAGCGGGAGTCCGCATTGACGACGGAATTTGAGGCGGCTGATCCCATCCGGTAGGTTCCAAGAATATGCCCTGCGCCAAAGAGATTGGCCTTATAGTCTTTATGGTCGAGCGTAAATTCCACAGCCGGAAAGCCAAGAAGGTCCTGAAACCTGGTATAATTCTTACCGATTTTCTTGAAGATCAGATCAGTTGCTTCCATCGCGGAAATAATGCCACGCTGGGTATATTCGCTGTTCCTGATTGAATAATGAAGCTCAGGTCTTGGGAGACCCAATCCGTCTGTGTAAGTGTCCGACAGCGTTATCCGGTTGGAAGCCTGAGGCTCCTGCTCGACCAGATAACACAACCGCACCATGCGCGTATTAAAATCGTTCAGCCGGTTTATCAGGTCCATGCCAAAGAGTTGCTCGTTTTTGTCATTGAGTTGCGAATTATTGGTGCCGTTAATGAAATCCTTTGTTGTGGTCACCGGATCATCGTCAGGCCATTCCCAGCCAACATTACCAACATCAATGCGCCAGGCAGAACGTGTGTTCCTGAAAGTCCCATCACGCAGGGATTCAACGCCAGAACCACTGCGCGGACCACGATAAGGAAAACCCTGGGTATTGCTGAGACCCCATCCGAGATAGCATAAGTGATCCATCAAATTGCGGCCCACCTGATCGGATGAATTGGCAATGCCCTTTCTACCATTGGACATCAATAGCAGTTTCGCGGTCTCCACGGCATGGGCGGCAAGAATAACAATTTTGCCGGAGACCTTATGGCTGGTCTTGGTGATTTTGCCTTTGCCCTCGACATATTTGTAATAGCTGACTGAATTGATGAGCTGATTGGGCCCGACCTCCATATCATAGGCGACGGCCTCGGTGATGGTTGTAACACCTGCATATTGTTCGGCACTTTGTAGTGTGGTGGTGGCGTCATATTTTGCCTGAATAGGGCAGATCGGAATGCAACTTGAATTGCCCTGGCAAGCAGGTCTGTTGTCTCGATATTCAGAATTTCTTCCCTGTGGCGTGCAGGTCATTTCGATGGGTTGATTGTCGAACATCAATCCCTTCATATCAGCCCCTAGAGTGCTGTCCGAGATGCTCATCGGAATCCTGCCCATAGGATATTGGTAATTCGCAGGAAACTGCTTGCCGAGATAGGGCTCGAGCGCTGTCTGGTCGGAGATATCTGCTGAAACGCCAATCTCGCTTTCAGCAAGAGCATAGTCATCGAAAATATCATCAATGTCGATCGGCCAGTCTTCTGCAACATTATAAGTCGATTTCATCTTGAAATCATTGGGCACCAAGCGCACGCTGGTTGCAAGCCAATGCCAGGTCGTTCCTCCTGCCAGTCGCTCATAAGTTGAAAGAAATGGAAATTGGGTCGTCTCATCATAAGTCAGATAGCTCTGGGTATTAAAGTCCTTGAAGAATTTGGTCCGTTTTTTTGCATCTGTTTGCAGGGAGTTGAATTCGGTAAGACCCGGCCATTTGAATGTCATGGATGTCATGGCTCTTGGAGCCGCTTGGATGTCCGGAGTCATTTCATAAGGTGCGTATGGTGTATTGGGCAGTTTTCCTGGCGAAGTCAGATATTTTTCATGAAGAGAAACACGGTCTGTGCGCTCACGCGGGCCGGATTCAAGGATCAAAACTTTTTTTCCAGCCTTGCCCAACTCCTTGGCCATGATGGCCCCAGCGATACCTGCACCGACAATGATAACGTCATAATCCGTGGTCATAGCTCGGCTCCTACAAATATTTCGAAAGATCGGCGGGCTTGCCCGCCCACTAACCGAATTTCTGTTTGCTTACGCCCGTTGGATGAGCCTGAATGGCGCGCCAGGCTAGCCCTTCGGCGTAGATTGTGGAAGACGGAATTACCCATTCGCTTTTCGCAGGATTTTTCGAAACATCGATTTGGCCAGTGTACCAGAATGTCATCAGGGCTTTTGCCTGTTCCGATATCTCCTTGGAGATTGATCCATTCAGAATAAGGGTTGCGATCTCATCGGGTTTTTTGCCCATGGTTTCGAGCTGCTGGAAAGTTTTCAATAATTGTGCAACGTGATAGCCAGAATAAACCTTTACAAACTCGCCATAAAAATCCGCGCTTTGATGGGCAAGGATCAGGGTTTGTGTCGTGAAGCCTGTCAAAATACTCGACAATGTGATGAAGCCGGAAGGTGGGGTATTGGCCATTGGCGCCTCAATTCTTTGGTTGGATAGTCATGCGTTTCGGCTCAGTCTTTCAAGGGAACCCGTGAAAGAATATAAGCAAAATCGGTAGATTCTGATGATACGGATGTTGTTGCTCTTAGATGGCAGCCGATACAGTTGGACGAAACAGGAGGGGTTTGGCCCTGCAGGAAGGTTTCCATGGTTGCATTTGCCAAAAACTCAGGAAAAGGCTGACCGGTGTCGTCGGTGGCATCGCCAGGAACTTGCGGATATTGGGTGCCGACCAGTATGTAATTTGCCCATACAGAATTTTGATTGACGGATTTAAGAGCGGTCTGGAAGTCTGAACTCATGGACTTCGTGTTCGGATCAATCGGTATTATGCGGGTTGCTTGAACCGGTATCTGGTTCGGACGGGTTGGGTCCCATGGTGTTTGCGGCAGGAGATTAGGCTTGCAATCTTCTTGTGATGCTTTTGCGCTGCAGTTTGGATCAAAAAAACTGAAGTGTTTTTTGGCGCTTATCTCGTGGGGTTCCGGCACATTGTCTTTATGCTCGAAAGTGGACCATATCCATTGGGGTGCAGACTTTGTTTTTGTAGAGATATGAAGGCCTACAAGCCCGATATCCTCGATGGAGCAGGTTTGGTTTGTCTCGTTGTAGATATAGGATTTGGTAGTGTGGAAACTGGAGGCATCATCGCCGTTTCCAATGATCTTCCAGGCTGCCTTGACCATGATCGCGCCGATGGTTCCGGTATCGAGTGAGCCTTCGGGGAAACTCACCTTGCCGAAATTTTTCAGGACATTGATGTCATAGAGTTTGTTGTCGACCATGTAGTCATACATTGGCTTGTTGAACAAGATCTCGTAGCGTACATAGTTGGTATTGAGGTCAATCAACGGACCTGCCTGGGCCTGGTTGAAACTTCCAACCACGCCATCAGACTTTGTCGCATGCGAAAGGATCTTGCGTGGCGTAAAAGTGCCGCCAATCTGGGTGCAGGCAGAAGGAATGGTACGGGGTCCTCCCCAGATAGGGGGCGTATCGCCAGCTTTGACGAGAAACTGGAAGTCTTCCATCCAGTTGCCCCAAACTGTTTCATTGTCGCCGTCTTCACCAATTGTTTTATTCGGATCCGGTTCACCATTTGGGCCGGGAGGCCAGTTGAGTGCAACGAAACTCGCCCAGGAAAAGAAGTCATAGTCCGTGCGATTGCCGATAGGGTTATTTGTTTTCACATCTGCAATCAGTTCACTTGAGAGTGCCGGTGTATTGGTTGTTGCACCGACCTCAGTTGTGATTTTACTATTCGATAGCTGATATCCCAAAACCCCGGTCAAAACGGCTGCACAAAGTGCGCCGAGCCCAACCGCCTTGGTTGTGTTTGTCAGTGGCATCTTGTTCCTCCTGAACTTGGTAAACCCAGCCTAATTATCGAAATAATAAAGGGAGCTTTCACACACGGCAGGTGGAGAGAAATAGGTCATCACGCCTACGGGTTTCACATTCCCGGCGCTGCCGAGTAATTTGCCCATATCAGCCACCATGGGATGGCTTGAATTGCCAAGCGTCAATTGGCAACCTGGCATAGTGCCTCCGCTTTGGGTGGTCATGCATTTGAAACCGCCAAATACATTTCTGCGCGAGGCAACCAGTCTGGGCTTGACGCCTTTGGTCGCCAAACTTGGATGCGGGTACAGGCTGAGGTCAATCAGCTCGGCCTGATTGGAATCAATCACGCCAAGCTTTCCATCCAGATCATCAATGGTCAAAGCAAACATTGTGTCAACGGGATTGTCTTCAACAGGACCTGGTATCGTGAAGCCCCAATTCCGCGTCGAAGGCGTGGTCTGGAGGTAATTGTTCATTGATGGTGTGTTGTAGATGAACGGGTGGGTCATCACTTTGTTTTCGCCAAAATGCATCATGCCCCAATAGACCGCGATCCGGTCATCACAAGGAACCCAAAGGCGATAATTGCCGATGGTTTTTGTGTGGTCTCGCCCAATGATAAATTCATGGCTCGACAGACCAACAGGTGTTTGGGCCGCTCGGCTCTTTGATGAAGCAACAATATTAAACTCAACTTCATGGGTCGGCTCAATGCCAAAACTTGCAGGTGGGTTTTTGTCGTTGATGCTGACAGGCTTAAGGATGTCTGCATAAGCTTGCGGATCATTGATGCCGGAGTCCGAGGCATAGGTCATGAAGTTGATATTGACCATGCCCATATCGGTTCCACCACTGCTCAGGTCATCAAATTTATAGGCGACCAGATCAGATGATTGGGATTGCAAGGCGGCATTGAGAGTAGCCAATGGCACCGGCAAATAGACCCAAAGGGCAGAAAATGAACCATACCAAAAGGGCGCTATGTCCGGGGTTGGAATGGTGTTGGTGACGGGGTTGGATTGGGCGGAGTTTTGCTTTGCCATTGTAGGCTCCTGACTTTTAGTAATGAAATTTTCAGACCAGAATGCCCCCTGACCGGACCAAATCGTTTAATTCGCAGATTTCTCCTTTGAATATTTTAGAACAACTGCTTTGGCAGCAATCACGTCATAGGTATCTTTTCCCTGGCTCATCGAATTTATCAATTTCTCGAGATCCTTTTGGGATTTGGTATCTTTTTTTGACGGGTGCTTCATTTGCGCCTTGCTGGTGAGAGCCCGCAAAGCCAATGAGTCTGCGCCTGTTTCGTTTGAGTGTTTTAACGCTTTGTCAAAAAACTGTGTCGCAGCTTCAACGCCTTCTACCGGATTCGGCATGCCTTGGGATTCGGCAAGGGTGATTTGCCCCCTCATTCGTGTTATCTCGGGCGCCCAGAACCCTTCTTTCGTCTGCTCAACGAATGTTTCGGCCTCATCCAAAACCTCATGGGCCTTGATATAGTTTCCGGAAGCGAAATTGAGATCGGCCTGTAAGTAGAGGAAATAGCTCAAACCAACCCTTGAGCGGGTTTCTTTCCAATGTTCTATACCGATAGCGATTTGTTCCGCTCCGGTTTTATAATCTTCGTCCAGCTTGGCCGTTGTCCATGCGCGCATGACCTCTGCCCATCCAATCCAGAACTGGAACGAATATTGTTTCGCGATGGAGTAGCCTTCCTCAGCCAGCTCTTTGCCACGTTGATAGTCTCCACAAAAGGAATAGGTCCAGGCACCAAAGAGGAGAGCGAAGGCAATTGAAAACGCGTGCTCGGTTTCACGGGCAGAAACGATTGCTTGTTCAATGATTTTGCGGGATGTGTCCGGATTTCCAATCAGCCATTCTGACAGGCTGGAATAGGAATAGGCTGCGACCTCAAGGTCGACAACATCGTGCTTCAAGACCTCAGCACGCTCTTCTTTGGTTAGCTTCGTGCCGATAACCGCTTGCATTTCCCTAAGGGCTTTTTCGTGCTGGCCGCGATAGAACGCAGTTGCACCGGTGACTCTTCTTGCAGCTGTGATCATGGGTTTGTTTTTGAGATTGGTCGCAAGTTCAAGAAGTTTGCTCTGATATTTGCTGCCTTCATCAAAACGGGCTGCCAACATATGATAACGGCCAAGGCCATAAATAACCGGCAAAATGGCAGATGTATCTGATTGTCCATCAGCCAGTTCCATTGCCCGTTCATAGGTTTTGCTGACATTCTCATGGGAGTAACCCAGCACAGTCGCCTGAGGTACAGCCAGGAGAACAAGTAGTTCAAATTCGTCTTTGTCGCGTTGTTTGGCTGGAGGCAATTTTTGAAGGTCCTCCAGAGCGTGACCCAAATGGGTAAGCGCCTCAAGATTTGCAGACCTGTTCAAGGCGTTTTTACCCGCATTCAAAGAGTATTCAAAAGATTTTTCCCAATTGCTGGCTGAATGGAAGTGTCGGGCCAGAACTTCCGGTTCTGTATCACGAATATCTGGGAAGTTGCTTTCCAGCATTTCGGCAATGCGCTGATGGCATTTTTGACGCGCGGTCCGCAACAAGGATTGATAAGCCGCATCCTGCACAAGAGCGTGTTTGAACTCGTAGGTTTTTTCAGCGCCAAATCCGTACTCATAGATCAATTCAGCATCCAGCAATTGATCAAGGACTGCAAAAAGCTGATTGCCGCTGTGGCCTGAAACCAGAGACAGCAATTCTGCCGTGAAGCGCCTGCCTATTGTCGCTGCGATCTGGGCGACTTCCTTGGCTGATGGGAAGCGATCCAGTCGAGCCATCAAAGAACCTTGAAGCGAATCCGGGATTGCCAGCGGGACATAGGTTCCGCTCATGACATAGATTCCATCGACCTCGGTTATCCAGCCGGATTCAAGAACCATGCGCGTAATCTCTTCAGCGTATAGTGGAATTCCATCTGCCCGCTCCACAATTTGTGTGGTCAGATTTTCCGGAAGCGGCTTGCCATTTGCTATTTGCTGTATGAGTTCGCTGATTTCATTCTTGCCGAAGCGGTTGAGTGTCAACGAGGTGATATAAGGCAGGTTTCTGAAAGGCGCTTTGTAATCAGGGCGAAAGGCCAGAATGAGATACCAAGGCTTGCCACCAATCATGCCAATGAGGTGATCAATCAGTTCAAGCGTAGTTGGATCGCACCAATGGATATCCTCAAACTCCATCAGGAGCGGCTTTTCATTGGCCAGATCAGAATATATCGCCAGAATTGCAGCCATGGCTTGTTGTTTAAGAGCCTCGGGTGAAATCGATTTCAATTCATGGCTTTTGGGAGTTTGAATATTTAGCATTTTGGCAAGAACCGGCAAATGGTATTGTTGCTCCAGTTTCAGACCAGATTTCAGCCGCTGGAATTTTCCAGCATCATCAGCCTCTTCATCAAGGCCAAAGCGCATTCTCAGTTCATTCAAAACCGGATTGAGTGTTGAATGCGTATGGAAGGAGGAACTGAAGAAGCGCACAATGTTTATATCAAGCGCGACATTCTTTTCATTGAAGGCTTGAAGAATACGGGATTTACCCACGCCAGCTTCGCCGCTCAAAAGCATCACCTGGCCATCACCGCCAAAGGAGGATTGCCATCTTTGTTCAAGCAAACTTAATTCAGCTTGCCTTCCAATCAATGGGGTACGTCTGCCAGATTCAGTATTGGCCGTTGTAGCGCTTTTCAAAATGCTGGCATCCACACTATAGCAGCGAACGGGCGTTGAAAAACCTTTGAGGTCTTGCATGCCCATATCGCGATAGCTGAACTGGTGCTTGGTCAGGCGATAGGTTGCCTGGCTGACAATGATCTGACCCGGCTCAGCCAAATTTTGCAGACGAGCGGCGAGATTCGGCACATCCCCGATCACTGATATTTCTTCGCCGGCTTTGGTCGCACCGTCATTGCCAACCACGACCTGGCCAGTGTTGATTGCAATGCGGGCATTAAGCTGCGTATCGAAATTTGCCAGTTTGGATTTTTTGTCCTTGAAGGCTGCAAGAATATCCATCGCTGCCAGAATGGCGCTTTCCGTGGCGTTTTCATGGGCCATAGGGTAGCCGAATATGATCATAGCGCCGTCACCGCTGTGCTGGATGATGGTACTGCCATATTTGCTCATGGCTTCGCCGCAAACGGTTCGATAGGCAGCAAGAATATCGCGCATGTCTTCAGGATCAAGTTTGACCGCTAGTTCCGTTGATCCCACGAGGTCACAAAACAACACGGTAAGCTGTCTGCGTTCAGCTTCACTCATTTTATGCGTTGTCGGGTGGTTATTGGTATTAAATTCCAAAGGGGGAGGCGGGAGCTGGATTGATTGGGTGTAAGACTTTGCCGGTTCGGTTTCCTTAGCCTGCTGACTGTCTTGATCTACCTTGGTGCCGCAATCTCCGCAAAACTTAGCTAAAGGAGGCAGCGTTTCACCGCAGGCGGTGCATTTTTTAATCAGTGCTGTTCCACATTCCATACAGAATTTGGATTTGGCATCGCAAACGGTGTCACACTCGATGCAAATCAAGTGACTTTCTCCCAACCTTATTAATGCCCCAAACAATTAGGACCTTATTTTTTGATTGCAAACAAGGCTTTGCTGGAAAAATTGTTTCAATTTTACCCAATTAGTTTCAACCAGAAGCGTAAATGCTCTGGTTTGTCTACTCGGTAAACCAGAGCTTAATCTAACGCTTACAGAAAATAGTCCTGCAAAGGCCGAACTTCCATCTGTCCATGTTTTAAGGCCAGAACTGCCTGGGTCGCCGAGTTGATGCCATTTACAGTGGTGAAGTAGGGCACTTTCATCATCAAGGCTGCCCGTCTCAATGACTTGGAATCAGAGACCGCCTTTTGTCCGCCTGTCGTATTGAAGACCAGTTGCACCTGACGGTTTTTGATTGCATCTTCAATATGCGGACGGCCCTGCAAAACCTTGTTGATACGCTCGCAATTAACGCCGTTATCACTGAAGTATCGGCTGGTTCCGCCAGTGGCCATGATTTTGAACCCTGCAGCTTCCAGATCCTTGGCTGATTGCAATACCCGGCCTTTGTCATCGCCCTTCATGGAGAAGAATGCTGTGCCTTTGTTTGGCAATTCGGTGCCTGCGCCAAGTTGGGCTTTGGCAAATGCCATTGCATAGGTCGTATCAAGACCCATGACTTCGCCAGTGGAGCGCATTTCCGGCCCAAGCAAGGTATCAACGCCTGGGAAGCGGGCGAACGGGAAGACAGATTCCTTGACCGCAATATGTTTCAATGTCCGTGAGTTTGGAATGGCGCCATAGCCCTTGAATGCATCGGCAATTGTTTCGCCTGCCATGACACGGGCGGCAACTTTGGCGATCGGGCTGCCAAGGGTTTTAGCGACGAATGGGACAGTCCGTGATGCTCGTGGGTTGACCTCGATAATGTAGATATCGCCATCCATGATCGCGTATTGCACATTCATCAATCCGCCTACTTTCAGCTCTTTGGCAAGCAATTTGGTCTGACGCTCAAGTTCGTCTAGCGTTGCATCATCCAGAGTGTGAACGGGCAGGGAGCAGGCACTGTCACCGGAGTGAATGCCAGCTTCTTCAATATGTTCCATGATGCCCGGAACGAATGATGTTTCGCCGTCGCTCAGGCAGTCCACATCGAGTTCAATCGCATTTGGTAGATAGCCATCAAAGAGTAGCGGATTCTTGCCAAGCAGCGTGTTGATCTGGCCAGTTTTATCGTTTGGATAACGGGCCTTGATTTCCTCAGGCACAAGCTCGGGAACCGTATCAAGCAGATAAGAGGAAAGCCCAGTTTCGTCATGAATGATCTGCATTGCGCGTCCACCCAAAACATAAGATGGGCGAACAACGAGCGGAAAGCCCAATTCATTGGCAATCAGGCGGGCCTGCTCAACGGAATAGGCGATGCCGTTTTTCGGCTGGCGCAGATCCAGTTTGTGCAACAGTTTTTGGAAGCGGTCGCGATCTTCTGCCAGATCGATGGCGTCTGGCGAGGTGCCCAAAATTGGAATGCCTGCATTTTGCAAGGCGTTGGCCAGCTTCAATGGAGTTTGTCCGCCGAACTGAACAATCACGCCATGTAGCGTTCCCTTAGCCTGTTCAATGCGCAGGATTTCAAGCACATCTTCGGCAGTCAAAGGTTCAAAATAGAGACGGTCCGAAGTGTCATAATCGGTTGAAACCGTTTCCGGGTTACAGTTGATCATGATCGATTCATACCCGGCATCCTTCAGGGCGAAGGCCGCATGGCAGCAGCAATAGTCAAACTCGATACCCTGGCCGATACGGTTTGGACCACCGCCAAGGATGACCACTTTCTTGCGGTCAGAAACTTCAGACTCGCAGCGCAATTCTCCTGCAAACGGCACTTCATAGGTCGAATACATATAGGCTGTTGGCGATGCAAATTCTGCGGCGCAGGTATCGATGCGCTTGTAGATTGGATGCACATCAAGATCGGCCCGAACTTTCGCGACGGCCTTGGTGCCCAGTTTTGTGAGGGAGCCTAACCGTGCATCGGAAAAGCCCATGGCTTTCAGCTTGCGCAAGTTGACTTCATCTTGAGGTAGCCCATGTTCGCGGACGCGTTCTTCTATGTGGATGATGGCTTCAATCTGCTCCAGGAACCAAGGATCAATCCGGCATGCCTGATGAACCAGATCAATCGTCCATCCTTCGCGGAAGGCTTGAGCGACCATGCGCAAACGGTCCGGAGTTGGTGTTCCCAATGCGGCTGAAATCGCATTTTTATCATCGCCGCTACCAAGTCCGGGAATTTCAATCTCATCAAGGCCTGTGAGTCCTGTTTCCAGACCGCGAAGGGCTTTTTGAAGGGACTCTGCAAATGTTCGACCAATCGCCATCACTTCGCCGACGGATTTCATGGCTGTTGTCAAAGTAGGCTCGGCACCGGGGAATTTTTCAAAGGTGAATCGCGGGATTTTGGTCACGACATAATCGATTGATGGTTCAAACGAAGCTGGAGTAGCCCCGCCCGTAATATCATTGTCCAATTCGTCCAGCGTGTAGCCAACGGCGAGGCGAGCTGCGACCTTTGCAATTGGAAAGCCGGTTGCTTTTGAAGCCAAGGCAGACGAACGCGACACCCGCGGGTTCATCTCGATAACGACCAGACGGCCATCTTTCGGATTGACGGCGAACTGGACATTGGAGCCGCCGGTTTCAACACCGATCTCTCGCAATACGGCAATCGATGCATCACGCATGATCTGGTATTCTTTATCCGTCAGGGTGAGAGCCGGGGCGACGGTAATCGAGTCGCCCGTGTGCACACCCATCGGGTCGATATTTTCGATGGAGCAGATGATGATGCAATTGTCAGCGCGGTCGCGAACAACTTCCATCTCATATTCTTTCCAGCCAAGAACGGATTCCTCGATCAGAACTTCTGTGGTGGGGGATGCATCAAGACCGGATTCGACGATTTCAAAAAATTCAGACTTGTTATAGGCGATTCCGCCGCCCGTGCCGCCCAAAGTGAACGACGGACGAATGATCGCTGGAAGGCCAACAACGGACAATGCATCTGAAGCGATGGCCAAGGCGTGTGCCTTGTAGCGCTCTTTGCGATCCATTTCGCCAAGATTCCATTCACGCTCATAAGTTTCGAGCGCTTCGGCCAGAGCATCCTTGTCGGAAATTTCGGATTTCAGACGCGCTATTTCCGCATTGAATTTTTCCTTGTCCTCGGTTTTGACAATGGTGGCATTGGCCAGTTTTGATGTTGGCGTTTCCAGTCCGATTTTTTCCATTGCTTCACGGAAGAGTTTACGGTCTTCGGCTTTATCAATCGCAGCTGCATCAGCGCCGATCATCTCAACGTCATATTTGTCCAGAACGCCCATTTGTTTTAGCGAAAGCGCACAGTTCAGGGCTGTTTGGCCGCCCATAGTTGGCAGCAAGACCAATTTCTCATCGGGGCGCTCTTTGCGTTCTTTTTCGATGATCTTGGCAACAACTTTTGGCGTGATCGGCTCAATATAAGTGGCATGGGCCAGATCCGGGTCGGTCATGATGGTCGCCGGATTGGAGTTTACCAAAATGATGCGATAGCCTTCGGCCTTAAGGGCCTTACAGGCTTGGGTGCCTGAGTAATCAAATTCACAGGCTTGGCCGATGATAATAGGTCCGGCGCCTATTATGAGAACAGCATCAATATCTTGGCGTTTAGGCATAGGGTCTTCCGTTCCATCTGACGTTCAAGTTGGCATGATTTGCTGGCAGAACCAGCGGCCAATCTACATGAAAAACCGGGCAGTTGGGACTGACCGGCAGAAAAGGTTATTTTGTATGGCTAAGGCTGCCTTATAGGGTATGTCATTTCGGGATGTAACCCCTTTGGACAAGGATTTTATGGCCTTTCCACTGGCAAAACCCAACCAGCTATCCTGTTACTGCTTTCCTGAAAGATTTCTCCGGGAATCAATGCCAATTCATGAGGCATTATTTAAGCGCTTCTCGAACTTCTCCGGCATAACTTCTGCTGACCGGGACTTTCTGGCCTGTTGATAGCTCCAGCATCAGCTTGTTGTTTTCCCGCACGAGCGATTTTGCGTGTTTGCGCGCAACCCACCAAGAGCGATGGGTTTTCAATCCCTCCACTAAATCAAGTTCGCTTTCTGCATCGGATAATCGGAGCAGGATCATCTCGCTGCCTTTGGCGGTGGTGACCTTGATATAATGGTCCTGGGCTTGAAGTGAAATCAGGTCTTTGCCCAGTTCGACATTCAAGCGCTGGAAGAAAGGAGATTGCGGTGCTGGCGCGACCGTAGCAGTTGAAGCTGGGTGAAAGCTCTCCTGCGAATGTGCGGTTTGGCCCGGTGGAATTTGCTCCCCACGCAAACTGCTTTCTACCAAATAATATAAAATCGAGACAGCGGTTGAAATGACGACTGTATAAAATGTTAGGCGGCCAAGATCGTGCCAGGTGCCGATGTCATTCTCGGCAATATATTTGTTCACCAGCCATACAAATAATCCGATAGGCAGTCCGCCGATAAACCCTCCAAAGACCCGGGATAACCATTCGGGGATGCCGCGCTGAAAGAAATAGCTGCCAAAGAATACCGAGCAAGCCATTCCAAGAGGAAAAGTTACAAGGGAGATCGAAGCCCAATAGACCAGTCTGGGTGCGAAGCTCAGATCGTTCAACGTATCAAATGGACCCATAATGGTCAGCATCGCGATAATCGCCACAAAGCCGATCCAGAAGCGTGGATTGGAATACATCGTGTGCATTACACGAAGCGTGATCTGCAAAGGAGGTTCTTTGGCGAAGTATTCTGCGTCGTCCGCGTAGTTTGGCTGGTTCGGGGTCATCTTTCGGTTTTTAAACGGCTTCATCGAAATATCAATCAGAAGTTTGGACAGCCTATCAGGGCAAAGCTTTTAAAAAGAGGATAAAAAGATGAATTTACAGCCGTTTTTCAATGCGACGCCTGCCATACAAATTCACATGGTTGCTGCAGTCGGAGCGCTTGTGCTCGGTGCGATTGTCCTTTGGAAGAAGAAAGGAAACCGGGTTCACAAACTCAATGGACGTATCTGGGTTGCCTTGATGATGGTTACGGCGCTGTCTGGCTTTTTCATCCATGAAATCAAAGTGTGGGGGAATTTCAGCCCCATCCACATCTTTTCAATCGTGACGCCTATCAGCCTTTTGTTCGCAATTTATGAGGCAAGAAAAGGCGACATAGATGGCCACCAACGCACGATGAAAGCTACTTATATCGGCGGGATGCTAATCGCCGGTGGGTTTACCTTTTTGCCGGGGCGGCTCAATCACGAAATCTTTTTTGGTGATAGGGATTGGGTTGGTCTTTCGCCTGCAATGGCTTTCATTTTGGTCTTTGCTCCAGCCCTGTTGGTCGCCGCTTATTACTGGCGGTCCCGGTCCTCCTCATAAATATTGAATTGTTAATTCAAACATTTTTGGGGCGATCCATTTTGATCATTCGCAGAATCCGCACATCAATCCGTTTTGAAACATAGTAAAATCAGGGGCCACCATGTTTATCAAAATTTTGACTTTTATTTTGACATCCGTCGCAA
>JBAUHS010000058.1:0-2860 GCA_049680405.1 Salaquimonas sp.
AGAACCCCGTGGGTTTTCGAATGCTTGATATCACGAAGAACCCCCAGCGTCTTACGATGGTTTTTTGTGATCTTGTCTTTGATATTACCCAAGCCTGTCATCTGAACAGCCATCTCAGCCAACTCAACGTTTCGGCTTGGTTCCATCAGCGCCCAAGCGGCTGCAAGGGCTGCGCGATCATATCTCGCCTGATCTGCACCTTTTTCAAATTTCTGTTGAGCAATTCGCGCACGTGAAATGAGCGTGTCCACGAGAATTTCGTCTTCCGAAAGCTCTATCGATTGCTGTGGAACGCTCATAATATAATATCCAAATTTAGATTGATGTTTGGAGAGGGCCGAAGCCCGCTCCATTTTTCTATTATAACTACTTACTTCTTCAGGTCTTTAAGAAGCTCTGCCAAAGTTACTTCGCGATCTGCCCACATTTGTTGAACTTCCGC
This sequence comes from Salaquimonas sp., assembly GCA_049680405.1. GTDB lineage: Bacteria > Pseudomonadota > Alphaproteobacteria > Rhizobiales > Rhizobiaceae > Salaquimonas. The sequence continues at coordinate 443 of JBAUHS010000058.1, forward strand.
ACGGTTCATGATTTTGATTGGCGAACCACCAGCATTCATCTGTTTCGTGACGCGACCATTTGCAAACATTTCAGGAACTTTTGCTGCAAGCATTTCGATCACTTCCGGTGGGGTCCCTTTCTTGGCCATGATGCCGCGAAAGTTTACTGATGAATTGTCCACATCGTATCCAGCCTCTTTCAATGTTGGAACGTCTGGCAAAAATTCAGCGTTGCGCTCTAGATCAGCCACTGCAAGAACTTTTACATTGCCCGCTTCAGATGCACGAAAAGCATCTGATAGATTGTTGATGCCGCCAATCACATCACCGGCAATAACTGCTTTCATTGCAGCCGCTCCACCGCCCTTAGTGGGGATATAGGCCATTTTTGCGCCTGTCGCCTTTTCAAGCTGAAGAGCTGCAATATGGTGTCCAACAAAAAGGCCCGCGCCTGAAAGCGTTACTTTTCCAGGATTTGCTTTTGCATAATCAACCAGTTCCTGGATAGTGTTATATGGGCTGTCTTTTGGAACGATCACAACCGCCGGATCCGCTCCCCAATTGGCAATCGGCTCAAAATCGGCAGCAGAATATTTCACACCGCCTTCTATTGATTGGGCAACAAAGTGCGGAATGTTGTAGGCAGAAAGCGTATAACCGTCTGCCTCTGCTTCTGTTGCAAACCAATTCCAGCCAACACGCCCACCAGCGCCAGGCTTATTGATGATAACGATAGGCTGACCGAGTAATTTTTCGTCGCCTGCCATCATGGTCACGATGCGGGCTTGAAAGTCGGTGGCTCCGCCTGCGCCATAAGATACCATCACGGAAATCGGGCGGTCCGGATAATCGCCGGCCTGCGCTGCGCCAAAACTGGCTGTGGCCGCGATAGCCGAAATTGCAAGTGCTGCAAATAGTTTCTTCATTTTTATTCCTCCCAGATGATCTGATCCTTTTGAATCAGAAGAACATGCCTCTCGGCGTTTGAACTTTAAGCAGTAAGTTGAACAGGCCATACATGATGACCATAAAGACAAGCGCAACTGCGATACGCTTAATCCATGATTTGATGTCTGAATGCGGTGCCGGATCATACACAGCGAAAATTGCGACAAAAGCCAAAAGGGATGAAACATAGAACCCAAGAAACTTTGCCAGTAAAAAGATGTAGATGAGAACAATGGCAATGCCAGGTGCTATCGTTTTTGCAAGCTCCCAGGAAACGCCATCTCCGATTTTGGAAATACCAAAAATTGCCCGAACAAAATTCCAAGCGGCTAGGACAAGCATTACCACTGCTATGATGCGCGGAAACAGGAAAGCTCCTGATGGTTCACCGGTGAAGCTTATGTAAGTCACCCATAAGGCAACCAACAAAATGCCTCCTGAAGCAAGTCTATGTTCTGCAATACTAGCTTTCATTACGCGTCCTCCATAATGGGTACACTACGTTTGGCCACGATGGTCGATGCCCAAAAGCTATACGCAACGGAAGCGATTACCAAGGCAATCAAGAATAAGTTCAATGTGCCTGTGAAGAAATATGGGACAACGCCGTCCGTGGCATTTGCAATCATACTGCCTTGGGTAAAATTGGCTTCAGCAATTGGACCCAAGATTAGACCAAGAACCAATGGTGCGGCTGAGAAGCCAAATTTTTCGAGGAAATACATTCCAAATCCAAGGCACAACATTATTTGCACATCGCCAAAGGATTGCTGGATGGAATAAGAACCAAACAATGCCAACACCATGACTGCAGATGCCATGATCGGCGTTGGAATTTTGGCAACTTTCGCAGCGTAACTTGCAATATAAATACCAAAGATCACCATCAAAATCTGACCGATCAACATTGAGTTGATGAAGGTCCATGCGACCTCAGGATGGTTGTCAAAAAGGTCTGTGCCGGGGAATATGCCATGGATCAACAGTCCGCCCAACAAGACAGCAGCAGTTGGGCTTCCAGGAATTGAAAGCGTGAGCAGCGGAACAAGAGATGGCCCAACCATCGCATTATTTGCGGATTCTGCGGCGATTACGCCTTCTGGGTGGCCTGTTCCAAACTTGTCTTTATCTTTTGAAAACTTCTTCGACTGGTCATAGGCAAGAAGGCCTGCAATCTGTCCGCCAACACCTGGGATCAAGCCAATGACTGAACCGCAAACTGTGCCGATTGCCAGCGCTTTCTTATAAGTCATGGTTTCTTTAAAAGATGCCGCAATGGATTGCTTTTCAACTTCCATCGAAGAAATCGAAGCGATCATTCGGCCTTTGGCAAACATTTCAATCACTTGTGGAATGGCAAAAATGCCAATTAATGCGGAGATGATATTGATACCGCCTGTGAGCGCATCAGCAAAGATGAAGCGCTGGGCGCCTTGAATGTCGTCATATCCGATCATGGATAGCCAAAGGCCGATGCAACCGGACAACAA
>JBAUHS010000059.1:0-57728 GCA_049680405.1 Salaquimonas sp.
TTTTCTGGAATGCTGAAAGCTGAAAAAAGACAGCAATTTCTCTCGAGGCAAACGCCCCGTGAGAAAGCCCTCTATACACGCGAAAGGAACTACCATGAGCGATATTATCGAGCTCAAGGCACAGGCGCGCGATCGGGCTGGCAAGGGGGCCGCTCGTGAACTACGCCGCAATTCTATGGTGCCTGCCGTCATTTATGGCGACAACAAAGATCCCCTAATGATTGCACTGCCCTACAAAGAATTGTCTCTTTTGGTCAATTCAGGCGGCTTTTTGAACACTGTTTTGGAAGTCGATGTTGACGGTTCAAAGCACAAAGTGTTGCCAAAAGATTATCAGCGCGAGCCAGTACGTGACTTCTTCACCCATGTGGATTTCCTCCGCATCGGCAAGAACACCAAGGTTACTGTTGAGATTCCGGTTCATTATATCAATGAGGAAGAATGCCCAGGCATCAAAAAAGGCGGCGTGCTGAACATTGTTCGCCACACGCTTGAAGTTGCATGTCGTGCGGATGCTATTCCTGAATCATTCGATATTGACCTTACTGGTCTTGAAATCGAAGACGTGGTTCACGCTTCAAAAATCAAACTGCCGGACGGCGTTGAATTGACGGTTACTGACCGTGATCCAACAATGTGCTCTATTGCTGCTCCAACAGTTGCAACCGCTGAAGAAGAAGAAGCCGATGCTCCTGCAGCTGATGAAGTTGAAGTGGTTGGCGAAACAGCAGAAGATGGCGAGGAAGGCAAGGAGTAATCCTTTCCTGTCTGGCAAAACCTTGAGGGAGTACTCGCCATGCGCATGATCGTAGGGCTTGGAAATACCGGGGCAAAATATGCCGGGCACCGTCACAATATCGGGTTCATGGCGGTGGATGAAATATTCCGCCGCCATTCCTTTTCTCCCTGGAGAAAAAAATTCAAAGCGGAAATCGCTGATGGCGAAATCTGCGGAGAAAAAGTTTTGCTGGTCAAACCTCAAACCATGATGAATCTTTCCGGGACAAGTGTTGGCGAAGCAATGCGCTTCTACAAACTGACTCCTAATGACATCACGGTAATTTACGATGAGCTCGACCTTGCCCCCGGCAAGGCACGCATCAAAATTGGCGGCGGGTCCGGCGGTCACAACGGCATCAAATCCATCGATGCCCATTGCGGAAAAGACTATCGACGCATGCGCCTTGGCATCGGCCATCCTGGCTCCAAGGAGCGGGTAACCAGTCACGTGTTGGGAGACTTTGCAAAGGTTGATCGCGAATGGCTGGAAAGGCTTCTGGAGACCATTGCGGATGAAGCCTGCATGCTGGTCAAAGCGGACGACAGCGGATTGATGAACAAGATTTCCTTGGCAATGGGCGAGAAAATTCAAAAGCCCGCAAAGGAAAAGAAGCAAACATCCAAACCAGAAAGCCATATTCATCAGGCGCGTGACAATGCCTCAAAAGTGGAGTTATCCAAATCAATTCCTCAAGGCACAGCGCAGGCGAATAAAATGGCTGATATGTTAAAAAAACTCTTTGGAAACAAAGACTAATATCTACTTTCGGAATCATTTTCGAAGGCTTAAGGAACCAGGATTATGGGAATTAAATGCGGTATTGTTGGCTTGCCAAATGTAGGTAAATCAACGCTTTTCAATGCTTTGACAAAAACGGCAGCGGCCCAAGCCGCCAACTATCCGTTCTGCACAATCGAGCCTAATACCGGCGATGTTGCTGTACCGGACAAGCGCCTGAAGCAAATCGCAACCATTGCCGGCTCCAAAGAGATCATCCCCACCCGCATCTCATTTGTCGACATTGCTGGCCTTGTTCGCGGCGCATCCAAAGGCGAAGGCCTTGGCAACCAATTCCTTGCCAATATCCGCGAAGTCGATGCCATCGTTCATGTGCTGCGCTGTTTTGAAGATGACGACATCACCCATGTGGAAGGCACCATCAATCCTGTGGCAGATGCTGATACCGTCGAGACCGAGCTGATGCTGTCTGATCTGGAATCGCTTGAGCGCCGCACAGACCAGATGCGCCGCCGCGCCACGTCAAAAGACAAAGAGGCAATGACCCTATTGCCCGTCATGGAAGCAAGCCTTGAGCTTTTGAAAGAAGGCAAGCCCGTTCGCATGTTGCTCCAAGACATCGCCCCAGATGAGTTGAAAATCCTGCAGGGCTTGAACCTGCTTACCTCAAAGCCTGTTCTCTACGTCTGCAATGTTGGCGAAGGCGATGCGGCTACAGGCAATGACTTCAGCGCTGCCGTGGATAAAATGGCCGCTGAACAAGGCGCACAATCGGTTGTGATTTCCGCCCAGATCGAAGAAGAAATTGCTCAACTGCCGAACAGTGAACAGCCCGAATATCTGGAAATGAACGGCCTGACCGAATCTGGCCTCGACCGTCTCATCGCTTCCGGTTACACCTTGTTGAACCTGATCACCTATTTCACCGCCGGTCCCAAAGAAACCCGCGCATGGACTGTCCGCAAGGGTTCAAAAGCACCGCAAGCTGCCGGCGTTATCCACACGGATTTCGAACGCGGCTTTATCAGAGCCCAAACCATCGCTTTTAACGACTATGTCACCCTGGGCGGTGAAGTGGCGGCCAAGGAAGCGGGCAAAGCCCGTGACGAGGGCAAGGAATATGTCGTGCAGGACGGCGACGTAATGCTGTTCAAGTTCAATACTTGATCATCAATCAACTAGTCACAGGCGGCAGCATTGCCTGCATTTGCTCCGGCAATTTCCGCACCACTGTTTTACGCAGGAAATGCCAGCCGGTTCCAAGCAGCAGCACGATAATGCCAACAGCAAGAAAGCTGAACGCACCAATGCTGGAAAGCGTGATGCCAACGCTTGCCGTGATGGTGTAAAGCGCCACGCCAAGCGATAGCAGGCCTGAGGTTACAAAGGCTCTGCGGTCGATGATGATGCCGACCAAAATCATGATGGTGATCAGGACAATGGCGATGATTGCATCACTGGCTGTCGGGTTTGAACTCCACCAAAAACCGTTGCTGCCAAAGATTGCCAGAAACATCGAATATAACAGCAATGGTGCCGTTGCCAGATGCAGCCAGAAGGCAACATCCGAGCGTCTTGTGATGCGGTTTCGGTCTTTCAGGTCATAGCGCAGTGCAACCCAAAAGAGACCAGCAGCCAATAACAGTCCGATAAGGCCGAATATACGCGCATTGCTTTCTTGATCAAACGGAATGCCAGTGGCTTGTTGATAGGCTGAAATTGCAAGAAAAAAGGCAACCAAAAAACCCGCTATGATCAAACTCGCCAAGGCAACAGGCACGCGATATCGCCAGTAAAACAAGCCAAGCGCCAGAACCTGAGTCAGAAATACCCCCGATAAAATCAACGGCGTTTCGGCAACATTCATCATATTAAACAAGAAATCTTGTACCGCTGCCGTCAAAACGAGGGTCAACACAAAGGCAGGTAAAGCCAGATTTTGCCGACGCACAAATATCTCAGCCAAAATAGCAACAGCCGGAATGACTGCAAGAGAAGACCCCAAAGCCCACAATCCGCCAAGGGCGGTTAAAAGCCCGATGGTGATCAAGACATCATGAAATCCACGGACTAGACGCGGCGCTTCGTCGACTTCTTCCAAATTCCGGTCTTCAAAATCTTTTGCCAGCTCCAATGTCAAATCATGGGGCTCAATCGCTGCGGGCGCTGATTGTTCAACAAGCAATTTTTCCATTTGCGCCTGCTGGTCAGAAGAGATGATGCCTTGCTCACTTGCTCTGGCAAGGAGCTTTTTAATGTCTTGCATGAATGGTTCCCGTTCATTGCAGAAAAAATAATTCTTCAGCCTCTTTAACATAGCAATTGCGATTAGATAGAGGCGAAACGGGCTTACACCTTACCAACCAAAATCGCCCTTGCCTTGGAGAAATACTGGCGGCGGATGAGAACCAGCAGGATAAAGACTGTCGTTCCCACAAACACATATGGCCCGATGAACCAACCAAGATAACCAAGCGCGAAGAATATCCCGCGCAAGCCTGCCGTAAAGTGCGCGCTGGCGATGATATTCATCTCCCCTGCCCGCATTGCCTCGGTTCGGCGTATTTCAGGCGATGCTTGCTGAGGCTGTTGCACGGCTCCAATCAGGATTGAGCAATAGTTGAAAAGACGGAAGGCCCAGCCGAATTTGAAGAAGGAATAAACGAAAATAAAGGTAAGCCCCAAAACCTTCAATTCGAACAACCCGCGGCTGAAGGCCGAATTGATCGGCAAATCCTGATAAATGCCGGAAACAAGATCCGTTGAACCGAGCAAGGCAAAACAGCCGCCAATCGCCAAAATCGACGTGGAGGCAAAAAAGGCTGTGCCTTGCTGGAGGCCGGCTAGGATGGAGGTATCAACCATTCGCAATTCGCGATCTGCCAGCACCAGCATCCACTCGCGGCGACGATGAGCCATCAATCCGCTAAGGCCTGAATGCCTCAAACTTGAATGATCGGTAATGATCTCGAAAGAAAGCCAGATGATGAAAAACAGGCTTATCGCCCATAAATCTGCCGATGACATTCCTTCAATAAACTGTAGCATCATAGAGCGCTTTCGATTTCAGCCATCCAAAATCGCTAAAAGAGTGCTAGATAGCAGGCTTTCAGTCGATGACCCTGTTTAATCGATATAATCGTCCGCTCGCAATCCTTCATTTTCATAATGGATCGGCAATACCTTGCCATAGAGTTGTTTGGTGCGTTCTACACTGCCAACCATTCCTTCTTTCTCAACAAAGGAAAAGATAGCGACATAGCGGATTGTTTCGCCTGCAAGGGGAGCCACACGATGGAGCGAATATCGCCCTTTGAAAATCTGCAAATCACCAGGTTCCAGAGTTAGCGTCTTGACCCTGTCCGATCTGCCATCCAGAACGTCTTTTACCGCATCAAAATTTTCATCGGAAACGCGAATATTGGGAGCATATTCAAAATCACCCCCTTGCTCAGCGTTCTGTATGGCGAGAGTTACAGTGTAGTTGTTGGTATCAAAATGCCAGGGAAAGCCCTCTCCTTCGTCAGCCATATTGACGATCACGTCAGCAAGTGGGTCGGCATAAGGAAAGAAGTTTTCTGCCTGAAGGGCATCCTTGATGAAATGGTAAAAGGGCTCATATTCATACATAGACCGTAACAATGAGCCGTCGCCGAAATTATCTGCGGGAATAAACGAATTTGAGCGATTGAAAAAACGGCGTTTTGGATGATCCGAAGGCAGGTCCGGTTGGTCCTGAGAAAAATAAGGATTGGTTTTTCCCTTTGAAGAATGGGCGTTCGGTCTTGCCTGCTCAGCTTCCTTCACCAAGGCATCAATTACCGCAGGTTTTACAAACCCTTTGAGGACTGCGCATCCATCCGTTGAGAGTTTTTGACGGATCGTGTTGAGTAAGACTCGGCCCTCCGAGGTCTCTATTTGATCAATTGGAAATCTCTTCAAGTCAATTGCATCTTCGGCCTTCAACATTTCAATTCCCCAATTGCATTGAAAAAACTAAGTTCTACCCCGCGGCACAACCTCATAACCCGGCTCTTCCGGTTCATCATCGGTCAACAAGGCTGGAAACCCATCCGCAAGAATGGAAAGGCCTGTTGCCTCTTCGAGCCTGCGAATAATATCGTCAGAATTGGCACGTTCCCCATAGCGCTTTTGCCCGTCCTTCATGATCTCAATCATCAATGGGCTGATTTCAAGCGGGACATTGTTGTCTGTGGCAATTTTGTGAAACAGACCGATATCCTTGAGCACCAAATCCATAGTGAATTCGATATCCCTGCTGCCATTCAGGATCACTTGCCCTTCCGTCTCCGCAACAAAAGACGTGCCCGAGGAAATCTTAATCGCCTCAAAAGTGGTCGCCATATCAAGGCCAGCCGCCTTCATGGTAACCATGGCTTCACACAGGGTAAGGAGATTCGCCGTGGCCAGATAATTGGTCATCACCTTCAGTTTTGAGGCCGTACCAATAGGACCAGTATGCAGCACCCTCCTGCCAAGGGTCGCAAGCATCGGAAGCATCCGTTCAAATGTATCACGATCACATCCAGCAAAAATCGAGATATTGCCGGTTGCAGCCCGATGACAACCGCCCGATACCGGGCACTCAATCGGAGAAGCGCCCTTGGCTGCTACGAGCTTAGAAAGACGCTGGACTTCACTTTCATCCGTCGTTGACATTTCTGCCCATATCTTGCCCGCAGAAAGCCCGGCTATGACGCCGTCTTCGGCCTCCATCACAGCTGAACATGCTGCCGGGCTTGGAAGGCATGTGATCACCAGATCGCAATTTTCTGCCATTTCCTTGGGGCTGCCCGCCCATTTCGCGCCTTGATCCAAAAACTGTTGACCAGCCGCTTTATCAAGGTCGCGAACCGTTAAATCATAGCCATTGCGCAAAAGGCTCCCAGCCAGTTTTCCGCCTGCATTTCCAAGGCCAATAAAGCCAACTTTCATCATGAATCTCCAATTTAGTTAAGCGAGCATCTCCCAAATTGGAGATCATGGGTAGTGGCTTATTGCGACAATTCAAGTCTGTTTAGGAATGGCCTTACCCAAGAAAAATACGCTCAAAAACCCACCAGCTGGCGATAATGGCAATACCGATGGATGCCGGGGTTGTGATCACCTGTCGATACCAAGGTTTTTTCCCGAACCAATATCCAAATGTGCCAAAGCAAATAGCGATAACGGCCAATTGCCCGAGCTCCACACCAACATTGAAGGAGATTAGGCCCGTAACAAAATAATTGGAGGATAAACCGATTTCTTCGAGCACTCCGGCAAAGCCGAGGCCATGCAGCAACCCAAAGCAGAACACGATGACCGGGCGCCATCGATGCAGTTTGTCCGTCAGGATGTTTTCAACTGCAACATAAACAATTGAAGCCGCGATCAAAGGCTCCACAATTGCCGGAGAGATCGAGACATAGCCGAGAATGCCCAAAGCTAGCGTCACCGTATGGGCGAGCGTGAAGGCCGACACCTGCCACAGCAAGCTCGAAAGCTTGGCGCTTAATAAAAATAACCCGACCACAAATAGAATGTGATCGAGACCTTTTGGCAGGATATGGGTAAAACCGATGACAAGATATTCCCAAGCGACATCAATAAAACTGCGCGGCGCAGCATCACGCAGGGCAATGGCTTCGCTTGCCTCTCCGGCAGAAAGATAGGCCGAATAACCTTCGCCATCTGGCTTATCTGGCGAGTTCATTCGAATAACGCTGGCGCCGTAGGCCTCAGGCCAGATCCACATGAAGTTCACGGCATTGGTTGGTAAGGGCCCAGAAATGGTAATCACCGATTCTCGCGCCAATTTCATATCTCCAACAGGAGGCACGGAAATTGAGACACTCGCTCCCGAAGCCAGTTCATCATCAAACTGTAATGAAACTGAGCGCAAAAAACTGTCAGAAAACTCGTCAAACCGGGCAGCCAGCGCATCGGGTCCCATTGCCCGCAATCGATTATACTCATCGACATTGGCGGATTGGTCGGTATCCTCATGCTCACTGCCGATCCCTGCCAACAGCGCTTCAGCATTGGTTTGGATGACAACTTCATAAGTGTCTTTACCAACGAAATTGAAATCGGCTATCGAAGGGCGGATTTCATGGGAATAGCTGACGGAGACCAGGAGAACTATCAAGGCAAACAGACCCAATACCAAACGAGCCGAAATCATTTTTAGTCGACTTGCTGAACTAGCAGAATGCATTGAATTTTCCTTAAAGGCGCTAGATAATTGAATCATATTTAGTGTTACGGTGCTAAGACGTGAAAGTTTCAACAACCCTTTACAAAGCAAATTTACACCCGCTCGCCAACCGGAAACAGACCAAATGAACAAATGTTTCAACATGATTGCGTTTTTAGCGCTATTAAATTCACCTGCATCAGCTCATGAGTATTGGCTGGAGCCCCTTGCCTATACTGTTGAAAAAACTGAAGCGCTTCAGGCGGATTTGAAAAACGGGCAGGATTTTGTCGGCAGCCGTTTCAGCTTCGTTGAAACCAATTTTGAGCAGTTCACAATCGCTAGTCCTGATGTGTCAGTTCCAGTTACCGGACGCAATGGCGACTATCCAGCCTTGAACGCGCAGCCAATGATGGACGGTCTGCACATCGCATCTTATCAGGGGAAGTTTGACCGGATTACTTTCAATGAAGTGGACAAGATCAAACACTATATCGAATATGAAGGCTTTCAGGGCGTGATGGAACGCCATCTCGAACGTGGTTTTGCGCCTAACCGATTTCAGGAGCAATATGCCCGTTGCGCCAAGGCCTTGTTTCAGGTTGGAGATACTGGCCCAGGTAATGATCGCCTGATGGGCCTCAAATTTGAACTGGTTGCAGAGAAAAACCCTTACACACTTGCAAAAACAGATATGTTGCCTGTCCGGCTCTATTGGGAAGGTGAGCCAATTGCAAACGTGCAAATTCGCATGTTTCGCTTTGATGGTGAGCTAGAAACCAAAACGGTACGGACTGACGAAAACGGGCGGGCCGCCTTCCCACTGGCTGGAGGTGGTAAATTCATGCTCAACGCCGTTCATATATACGAGGGCGATGATGATCCTGATACAAAACTTGCTGAATGGGTCAGCTACTGGGCAACACTAACCTTCGGCATGACTGATACCGACGAAGTGCTGGCCGCAGCGGCCAATACTCAAAATTGAGGTGTCATATGCAAATTTAAGTCCGCTTCATCGGGCAGGTAGAGATGCCCAAAAGCGAATAAATCGGGCAAATGCCAACCAAGCCGGTCAACAATGGAACAATTCCGATAAGTGCCCAATAGCGCCAGGATGCATCTGGATAAGCAAAGAAAACGAACAACAAAACGACGCCTACTACAATTCTAAAAGCGCGATCAATTCCACCTTCATTTTTGGCAAACATAGCTATTCTCCTTTCAATTATTATTGTGAAGAATATCAGTTACATAGAAAGCCGCATTGATTTCGATCAATGCGAACGCCCGTCGGGTTTTCAACAGTCTGAGCTTAATGCCCGCTATATTCAATTAGCGTACGGACCGGCACACCAAGATCTTCGATTTTCTTGCGTCCGCCTAGGTCCGGCAGATCAATCACGAAACAGGCGGCGACAACATTTGCGCCCATTTGCTGGAGCAGTTTGACAGCCCCTTCTGCAGTGCCGCCCGTTGCGATCAGATCATCAACCAGAATAACCTTTTCTTCCGGATAGACCGCATCCTTGTGCATCTCCATTTCATCCACGCCATATTCAAGACTATAGGCAATACGCACCGTATCATGGGGCAGCTTGCCCTTTTTGCGGATGGGAACAAAGCCGCAGGAAAGCTGATGCGCCATCGCTCCACCAAGGATGAAACCGCGCGCTTCTACCCCGGCCACTTTTTGAACGCCTGTTCCCGTATACGGATGAACCAGTTCATCAATGGCCCTGCGAAATGCTCTGGCATTGCCCAACAGCGTTGTGATGTCCCGAAACATGATCCCTTCCTTGGGATAATCGGGAATGGTCCTGATCGCTTCTTCCAAGGTTTGCTGTAGTGACTTGTCCATCATAAGACCCCAATTTTCTTTTACTTATTCCATAGAAAAAGGGCCTCGCATAGCAAGGCCCTTTTGAATTTATCCGGCAAATTGCTTCAGTCTTTAAGCGCAGACCAAACCTTCTTCTTCGAAAGATATAGAAGCGCTGCAAAAAGCAACAGGAAGATCATGACCTTGAAGCCCATTGCCTTGCGCTCAACAAGATGAGGCTCAGCCGCCCACATCATGAATGCTGCAACGTCCTGGGCATACTGATCTACAGTTCCCGGCGTCCCATCGTCATATTCCACGATATCGTCAGACAACGGATTCGCCATCGCAAGGGCATTACCCGCGATGAAGTAAGGATTGTAATGAGTACCTTCGGAAAGCTCCACGCCTGCAGGAGCATCTTCATATCCAGTCAAAAGCGAATAGATGTAATCCGGGCCATTTTCAGCATAGACAGTGAAAATATCGAAGATAAAAGTCGGGAAACCACGCTCAGGAGCCCGTGCTTTTGCCAGCAATGAGAAGTCTGGCGGAGCTGCACCATTATTGGCCGCAGCAGCAGCTAGAGCATTTGGGAAAGGAGATGGGAAATGATCGGCAGCGACTGCTGGACGATCAAACATTTCACCTTCTACATTCGGTCCGTCTGTCACTTCGTAGTCGGCTGCGATTGTCTTGATCTGACCTTCAGTATAGCCAAGCGCTTCAAGATTTCGGAACGAAACCAGGTTCAGCGAATGACACGCTGAACAGTTTTCGCGATAGACTTTGAAGCCACGTTGCAATTGGCCGATATCCCAGTGACCAAATGGCCCGGCAAAGCTCCAATGGGCATGTCTTGGATGCTTGATCGGATAATGTGGGGTTGCCCCCTCTTCCGCTGCAAATGCACCGCCCAAACTGACCATTGCACCAATGGCCAGACCTGCGATCCCGGAGAGTATTGTTTTCAGTTTCATTTTTTCAATCCCTATATCAGGCCCTGTATCAGGCCCATTTTTTGGGTATTTCTATTCAGCCGGTTCGTTGGAACTCATTCAGCCGGTTGCATTTGTGATTTGCCTTTACCAGACAGCACGGCCTCGGCGATGCTGGATGGCAGCGCTTTCGGTTTTTCATATTTCGAGAGCCAAGGAAGGATCACGATGAAATGTGCAAAATAGTAAAAGGTGAAAATCTGGGACAATAGCGTGTAGATGCCTTCCGCCGGACGTGAACCCAGATAACCAAGGACCACGCAAACGACCACAAATATCCAGAAGAACTGGCGATAAAGCGGACGATAGTTCGCTGAGCGAACCGGTGAGCGGTCAAGCCAAGGCAAAACGAACAGGATCGCAATCGAACCGAACATCGCGATAACACCGCCAAGTTTGGAGTCGATCAACACGATATCAGTAAATGGAATACCGATGTTGAATGTGATCGCACGAAGGATCGCGTAGAATGGCAGGAAGTACCATTCAGGCACAATATGCGCAGGTGTTTTCAACGGATCGGCCGGAATGTAGTTGTCCGGGTGGCCCAGATAATCCGGCAGATAGAAGACAAAAAACAAGAACACGATCATAAAGATCACCATCGCAAACCCATCTTTGATGGTCGCATAGGGTGTGAACGGCACAGTTTCCTTGCGCATGTTTTTGACTTCAACACCAGTCGGATTGGACTGACCGGTCACATGCAATGCCCAAACGTGCAAAACCACAACGCCCACAATCATGAATGGCAGAAGATAATGCAGCGAGAAGAAGCGGTTAAGCGTCGGGTTATCAACGGCAAATCCGCCTAGCAACAATTCTTGAATGCTGGTCCCTACCAAAGGAATAGCCGAGAAGAAGCCTGTGATAACCGTCGCACCCCAGAAGCTCATTTGGCCCCAGGGAAGCACATAACCCATGAAAGCAGTTGCCATCATCAACAGGAAGATGATTACGCCCAAAATCCAAAGCACCTCACGCGGCTGCTTATAAGAGCCGTAATACATGCCACGGAAAATATGGATATAAACCGCAACGAAGAACATCGAAGCGCCATTGGCGTGGATACGGCGCATCAGCCAGCCATAGTTCACATCCCGCATAATGGATTCAACAGAGTTGAACGCAAGTGCGGTAGAGGCTGCATAATGCATTGCCAATACGATGCCGGTAACAATCTGGATGATCAGCATTAGCGACAGAATGCCGCCGAATGTGTACCAGCTATTCAAATTGCGTGGAACCGGATAGGCGACAAAGCTGTCATAGACCAGACGGGGCAACGGAAGCCGCTCGTCCATCCATTTACCAAAACCGGATTTAGGGGTGTATGTGGAATGTCCTGCACTCATAATTTTTCTCCGTGCTCCCTTTAATTAGCCGATTTTCACAGATGTATCGGAAACAAACTCAAAGGGTGGAACCAATAGATTTTTTGGCGCTGGGCCTTTTCTGATGCGGCCGGCAGTATCGTAGTGCGAACCATGGCATGGGCAGAACCAGCCACCAAAGTCGCCAGCCAGACCGACAGGTACGCAGCCTAGATGAGTGCAAGAACCAACCATAACGATCCAGTTTTCTTTGCCTTCGCCGGCTGAGCGGTTTTCATCCGTGGCAGGCGACGCAAGATCGATATTCTGGTTTTCAGCACCTGGGTCTTTCAAGTCTGTAAGTGCAACCGCTTTGGCCTCTTCAACTTCTTTATCGGTGCGGTTGCGAATAAAGACCGGCTTACCGCGCCATTTAACGGTGATCGCCTGACCAGGTTCAATGCTTGAAACATCAACTTCGATAGACGCCAAAGCTCTGGTCGCTGCATTCGGGTTCATTTGAGAAATGAACGGCCAAGCTGCGCCCGCAACACCAACAGCACCAACCGTTGCAGTGGCAAGATACAGAAAGTCCCTACGGTTAGGATCTTGTTCGATTTTCGCTGCGCTCACGGTATCCCGTCCTTTCGCAAAGTGGACCTTCGGCAAATCTGCCAGTGTCCCTCGTTATACAAACTACACCTTAACGCTGCCCAACAGTTCGTCAGACAGATTCCGGCATTTGGGGATTGTTTATGCCGTCAAACACCCATTTGTCCAGCCACATCATCGCCACAATGGCAGTTTGTCGCGGCATTCCCACAATCAATTACGGTTATCAACCCATTTGCTAGGTTCATATCGAAATTAAAACCCGTAAACCAGCTTAATTATCAAGTTTTCGCTTTATCATTGCACTGTCTTCTACCTTGAGGCATTGAACATCAAATTCATCATCTGACCGTAGTGGACTTTAGACCTTGGAACCCCCTATTTTATTTCTGACCGATATCCACCTGACTTTTGGCGGAACACCATTGCTCGAGGGAGCAGATTTGCAGATTTCCGCGCGCGACCGGATATCTCTGGTAGGCCGCAACGGTTCCGGTAAATCGACATTGTTGAAAATTGCAGCAGGAATGATCGAAGCCGACAAAGGAGAGCGGTTTCTTCAGCCGGGCGTTACCATACGCTATCTCCCCCAGGAGCCAGATCTTTCCGCCTACAAAAGCGTTATTGATTATGTCGAGGCGGGTCTTGCCCCGGGCGACGATCCTTATCGCGCTCAATACCTTCTGGCAGAGCTTGGGCTCACAGGTGATGAAAAACCCGGAGAAATTTCCGGAGGTGAGACACGCCGTGCTGCCCTTGCCAGAACTCTTGCACCGGAGCCGGATATTCTGCTGCTGGACGAGCCGACCAACCATTTGGACTTGCCAGCAATTGAGTGGCTTGAAAAAGAGCTTAGTCAGCTTCGCTCTGCAATTGTCTTGATCAGCCATGACAGACGCTTCCTCACCAATCTGACCCGAAAAACGACTTGGATGGATCGGGGCAAATCACGACATCTCGACCAAGGCTTTGACGCCTTCGAGGACTGGCGGGACAAAATTCTGGAAGAAGAAGAAATTGCTTCCCATAAACTTGGACGCAAAATTATTCGCGAAGAACACTGGATAACCCATGGTGTTTCGGGAAGACGAAAAAGAAACATGCGGAGGGTTCGCGAACTTTCTGACTTGCGCAAACAAAAGAGCGGCGAAGTCAAAGTTACCGGCGGCGTCAAACTGACATCAGCCGAAGGCGAAACTTCGGGAAAACTGGTTGCCAAACTTGATAATGTTTTCAAAAGCTATGGTGATCGCCCGATCGTCAAGGATTTTACCACTATCATCATGCGCGGCGATAGGGTCGGGATTGTCGGGCCGAATGGTGCAGGCAAAACCACACTGGTAAATCTCATTACCGGAAAAACCGAAGCCGAGAGCGGTAATATCCGCCTTGGTATCAATCTCGATCAATTGGTGATTGACCAAAAACGCGACATGCTGAAGCCAGAATGGACATTAAAAGATGCGCTAACCGATGGGGCTGGAGACACGATTGTCATAGGCAATGAAACCAAACATTTTATGACTTATATGAAAGACTTCCTCTTTCTGCCCGAGCAGGCCCGCACACCGATCCATGCTCTATCCGGCGGAGAGAGAGGAAGGCTGATGTTGGCGCGTGGGTTCAGAACACCATCCAATTTTCTAATACTTGATGAGCCGACCAACGACCTTGATCTGGAAACACTGGATTTGCTTCAGGAATTTCTTGCCGAATATCAAGGAACCGTTCTTTTGGTAAGCCACGACCGGGATTTCATCGACCGTGTTTGCACCAGCGTGATTGCCAGTGATGGTGATGGGGTGTGGCTTCAATATGCCGGCGGATATAGCGACATGGTTGCTCAAAAAGGCTCTGGTGTCGGCAAGCGAAAATCAGAAAAGCCAGCGGCGCACGAGCAAAGTAAATCGGCAGGTGAAAAACCTGTTGCGCCATCCACGCCCGCACCACAGGCACCAGGGAAGGTCAAACTGAGCTTCAAGCAGAAGCACGCCCTTGAAACCTTGCCAAAGGAAATTGCCAAGCTGGAAGAAGAAGTTATCAAGCTGAAAAAAGCACTTGAAGCACCGGAACTATATTCAAAAGAACCGGCAAAGTTTCAAAAGTTTGCAAAAGCGTTGGAAGAGCGAGAAACCCTGCTTGGAGCCAAGGAAGAAGAATGGCTTGAACTGGAAATGCTTAAAGAAGAAATGGGCATTTGAAAATGTGAACAGGCCGGAGATGCTGATCATTGCAACTCCGGCCTGTTCATTCTTTCGAAGTGGGATTTCGAATTCCTATCGACGCACTGCCTTGACGTTGGAAGCGCGATAATTTGAGCATTTGAATCTGTCAGACATGTTGCCGCCGCAGATTTCAATTCGGCCATTGCCAGCATTCTTGCTGTAAATACCAACATGATAGCCACGCTTGAAACGCAAGACGACGATGTCACCCTTGCGGGCTGAGGCAAGCGAAACGCCTTTTCCGAATTTGGTCCAGTTTATCGCCTTGTTGTGGCCCGCCACAGGCTTACCGCCAGCCTTGCGAACGGCATAGGCCGCCGCAGCGCCACACCAGGGTGTAGTTGATGGGTTGATGCCCACCATGGCTTGAATAGCCTTGCGGTTTTTGCGTTCGTGCATACCTTCAACGCGCTTGATTGCGGCAAGTCTGGCAGGACTGGCTTCTGCGAGGGTTGAGGTTGTGAGTTGAATTGTGCCGAAAATTGGCATGGCAAGTGTGAGAGCCAGCGCGAAGCGCGCCGCTTTAAAAGCCCCGAAAAATTTCATGTATCTTTTCGCAAAGAGTGACAATGGAGTGTCAAAACCGGATTTCCGGCAACCTCTTTATCGATCCTATTTTGTTTCGTTTATAAATTTCAAAAAAATGAACATGCGACGCCTACACCCAACGGAAGTAAACTCCCGCACTCCATTACGCCGCATTGCGGCAAAAATAGCTTCGGTCGGCGAAAATCAATTCACTTTGTGTTGCTGATGAAACAATCTACGTTAACACTAACGGAGGTTCGCAGACTCAATCGGCGATGAATCCGCCCGATTGTTTTGCCCATAGCTTGGCATAAAGACCCTTTTTCCTCAGCAACTTTTTATGAGTGCCCTCTTCGAGGATTTTTCCCTGATCTAGAATAATCAATCGATCCATGGCTGAAATAGTGGAAAGCCGATGAGCAATTGCGATAACGGTCTTGCCGCGCATCAATTCCATCAAATTGTCCTGAATGGCCTCTTCCACGCCTGAATCAAGTTGCGATGTCGCCTCATCCAAAATGAGCAATGGCGCGTCCCGAAGAAAAACCCGGGCAATAGCGATGCGCTGACGCTGACCGCCGGAGAGTTGAATGCCTCTTTCGCCCACTTGTGCGTCATAGCCTTTTCGTCCGCGTTTATCTTCCAGAGACAAGATAAATTCATGCGCCTTTGCCTTTTTGGCCGCTTCAATGATCTCGTCGCGGGAAGCCCCCGGTTTCCCATGTGCTATATTTTCAGCAACAGAACGGTGAAACATCGCTGAATCCTGCTGAACCATGGAAAACTGCGCACGCAGACTATCTTGTTGAACCTGCGAAATATCCTGACCATCAATCCAGATCTTACCCCCTGCAAGATCGAAAAACCGCAGCAGCAAATTCACAAGAGTGGATTTACCGGCCCCAGAGGGCCCAATAATACCGATTTTTTCGCCCGGCTGAATCGTAAGAGATAAGCTATCGAATAGATTGCCGGATTTGCCGTAGTTGAAATGGATCGCATCCACATCAATCTTGCCCTCTTTGAATTCCAAAAGCTTGGCATCTTCCTTGTCTGTTATCTCAAGCGGTTGGGCGATCAGCCCCATGGAGTTTTGTACCGTGCCAATATTTCTGAAAAATCCGTTCAAAATTCCCATCAGACGGTTGAGAAGCAGGCTTAAACGCAAAACCAGAGCTAGTGAGAAAGCCACTTCTCCAAGAGTAATGTTTGACACGAGCCAGAGATCAATCGCTTGCCAGGCAATCACAACGACCATCAGATTGCTCAATGCGGCGAGCGACACCCTGACGCCAGTCAGATCGCGCGTAAAGAGTCGCAACGCATTATACTGGCCTTTGAGGCCTTCTTTGATCCAGTCATTTTCTGTTGCAGTGGCACCATGCAATTTAACTGTCGAAATATTGCCATAGCCATCCACCATCCGCCCTGTGGCTATTGCCCCGGCTTCTGCGGTTTTTCGCCCATGTTCCCGGATCCTTGGAATGAAGAACCTCGCCAGAACCAGAAAACCCGTTACCCAAATGATCACGAAAAAACCAAGCCATCCATTCAAGGAAATCAAAAGACCAAAGGTCGTGATGGCATAGGCAGAAATGAAAGCGATGGTTTGAATAAGCGCGATCATCAAATCGCCCATCGCATGACCCGACTGAAAAACCTTTTGCGCAATGCGCCCGGACAAATCATTTTGGAAGAATGAAAGCGATTGCCCCACAATGTGGCTGTGGCCTTGCCAACGGGTCAAGGTGAAAAAATTGGGAACGATGATCTGTTCTTCTATCACAGCCCCGGCAATTACGATCACTATCCGCATCACCAAGGCAATGGCCACCATCCAAAAAAGCGTATCGCCTGACAGTGCCAAGAGGCCAGCCCACCCTTCCCCATTGGAAGGGTCAAAGGCGGTCAAAATATCGACAATTTCTCCCACAAAGGTGAATACCAACGCCTCGATTCCCGCATTGAGAATTGCAAAAACAAGCATTGCCGCAAATGCCCATTTGGCTTGGCGGACATAAAACCATATATAAGCTGTCAAGGTTCTGGGCGGCTCAAAGCCATCTTTTCGGCTGAAGGGGTCAATTGTATTTTCAGCTGCTGAAAATATCCGGTCGAGTAAAGCCATTATTGTGCAGCGTCCACTCGGGTTTCATCATCAACGCCCAAAAAGCCCCCCGATTGACGAGCCCAAAGTTCTGAATAAAGTCCCTTGCTCTCTATCAGTTCCTGATGCGTGCCTGATTCAATAATCGCCCCCTCATTCATGACGATCAGTCTATCCAGCGATGCGATGGTCGAAAGCCGGTGGGCAATGGCAATCACTGTTTTTCCTTCCATCAGCTCAAACAGGCTTTCCTGAATGGCAGCTTCAACTTCAGAATCAAGCGCCGAAGTTGCTTCATCCAGAACCAGCACCGGGGCATCTTTTAGAAATACCCTTGAAATTGCAATGCGTTGGCGCTGTCCACCGGACAGCTTTACTCCGCGCTCACCCGCATGGGCATCAAGACCTTTGCGCCCCTTTTGATCCTCAAGACCCTTGATGAAATCCCATGCCTTGGCGCGCTTGGCAGCCGCAATGATTTCCTCATCTGAAGCGAAGGGTTTCGAGTAGGCAATATTATCCCGAATCGAGCGATGAAGAAGCGATGTATCCTGGGTCACAACACCAATATGCTCACGCAGAGAGTCTTGGGTGACCGAGGTAATATCTACGTCATCGATCAATATCCGCCCCTTCTCCACATCATAAAATCTGAGAAGCAAATTGACCAATGTGGTTTTGCCAGCGCCTGAGCGCCCGACCAAGCCCAGTTTCTCACCGGTTGAAATCTTCAGATCAAGTCCGTCGAGCACACGGTTTTTCTCTTCACTCTTGCCATAGTTGAAACTCACGGCATCAAATTCAATAGTGCCTTTGGTTACTTTCAACTTTGTTGCGTTAGTGCTGTCAGAAACCTCCTGCTTCTGGCCCATCATTTTCATGCCATCATGAATGACCCCAATATTTTCAAACAGCGCCGACACTTCCCACATGATCCATTGAGACATACCATTCAGGCGCAGGGCTAGCGCGATCGCCACAGCAATGGCGCCGACTGAAACTATGGCACCGAGCCAAAGCCAGATGGATAGAGCCGCAATCAGAAAAACAACGACCACATTGTTGTAATAGATCAGCCCTTGGAACAGCGTAACAAGACGCATCTGCTTGTGAACGGTCACCAAAAATCCATCCATGCTTTCTTTTGCATAGACCGACTCGCGTCCCGCATGGCTGAACAGTTTGACTGTGTTGATATTGGTATAGCTATCAACCACTCGGCCCGCCATCAAGGAGCGAGCATCTGCCTGTTCCTGGCTGACCTTTTTCAATCGCGGCACAAAGTAGATGATGATCGAGATATAGCAGACAATCCAGAACACCAACGGCAGGGCCAATCTGAAATCTGAAGAAGCCACCATCACGATCATCGACGTAAAATAAACCACGACATAAACCAATATATCCATGATTTTCATTACCGCTTCACGCACTGCCAGAGAAGTTTGCATCACCTTGGTCGCCACACGACCTGCAAATTCATTAGCAAAGAAATTCATACTTTGCTTCAGCAAATACCGATGCATCTGCCAGCGGGCAATCATTGGATAATTACCCAGCAAAGTCTGGTGGATAATCAGAGAGTGCAAAAGCGCAACAAGCGGAAGCCCGACGAGCAGGAACCCGCCCATCAACCAGAGCGTTGTCGCTTCGCGTTGTAAAAACCCTGCGCGGTCCGCATTGGACAACCAGTCTACCACTGAGCCAAGGAAACCGAACAACAGCACTTCGCCAGCGGCCAAAAGCGCCGTCAAAACGCTCATGGCAATGATCCAACCAGCTACTGGCTTGGTGTAATACATGCAAAAGCTCACCAGACTGGTTGGCGGCGTTTCCGGCTCATCATCAGGATAGGGATTGATGCGTGATTCAAAGTAATTAAACATCAAAACTAAATGCGCCTCTTTTGCCATGGTTTCAAGGAAGACGAGATCAATTTTCTTGATAAGTCTGACTTGTCCAAATCAAGCCAGCAATTTATTGAGCAATATCGATAAACACCGCTGACTCTGAAAGATCACTTTTATCACCGAGCAAGAATCCATCCCGGCTTTGGCCCTTTACCAGCCTGACATTGCTGGCAATACAGGAACCCTCATTCGCCTGTCTGCCTGTCTTGGAACGCGCTTGCATATTATTGAACCGGCAGGATTTCGAACAGACGATACAAATTTGAAACGCGCCGGAATGGATTATCTCGATCTGGCTGTGATCACCCGCCATGATGATTTCGATGCGTTTTTGAAGCACACAAAATCCACCGGACAAAGACTGGTCTTGCTGACCACAAAGGCAAGCTCTCCCTACACATCATTCGAGTTTCTGGCGTCTGACATCATTCTGCTTGGGCGGGAATCCTCCGGTGTTCCCCAATCAGTCCACGATATAGTGGATGAAAAAATCACCATTGAAATGAAAAACGGAGCAAGATCGCTCAATCAGGCAATTTGTGCCGCAATGGTTTTAGGTGAAGCGCTGCGGCAAGTCGGCTAATCAGCACTTGGCAGACGGCGCATGGTGAATTCGATAATATCATCGGGCAGTTCACGCCACGTCTCAACTTCCGACCAGTACGCCGCTTTTGGGTATTTCTTTAAAAACTCACGAGCCTTCAGCTGGGCTTCTTCCCGGGGCAAGGAATAGGTTTCGCGTTTCCAAACGGGTTGGCCGGAATTTGCTGACGAAGCTTTTCGTCTTTTGTTTTTCCAGTTCTGATTGGCGGACTTTGCCTGCTGCAAAGCCTCACTTTGAGCGCTCCAATAAGATGAAGTGCCATCCTCCGGTGACCACATCAAACGAGAGGTCCTGTCAAAACTGTTTCCCACCATCACTCAAACACCTGGTTAAAAACGATGGAGACAGAAACGCATTACCTCAAATTTTTGTCAACCCAACTAAAAACCTCCAAACATTACAACAATAATGAGCACCTCATCTGCAGTTGACTGGACTTCAACCAAAACCTGTTGTTAATGGTCTCAAAACAGCAAATCATCAGGTGCATCTATGAGCCAGACTCCTCCGAAAGTTCCCCAGGGATTGCCCGCAGATATTGAAGAAAAAAAACTAGCCGCCGAAACCTGGTTTCAAAACCTGCGAGATCAAATTTGCACCCGGTTTGAGACTTTGGAAGCCGAGCTGGATGGCCCGTTTTCAGAGCATGAACCGGGCAAATTTACCCGCAAAGACTGGAAGCGCGACAATGGCGAAGGCGGCGGCGGCATCATGTCGATGATGAGCGGCAGATTGTTTGAAAAAGTCGGCATCCACACTTCTACCGTTTTTGGAGAATTTGCCGAAGATTTTCGCAATCAGATCCCTGGTGCCAGCGAAGACCCACGCTTTTGGGCTTCGGGAATTTCATTGATAGCTCACCCATGGAATCCGCATATCCCAACGGTTCACATGAACACGCGTATGGTTGTAACAACCGGCCAATGGTTCGGTGGTGGCGCTGACCTGACCCCGGTTCTCAATGAACGACGCACTCAGGAACACCCGGACAGTCAATTGTTTCATAAAGCAATGAAATTTGTTTGTGACCGCCATGCGATTTCAGACTACCCAAGATACAAAGCGTGGTGCGATGATTATTTCTTCCTCAAGCACCGCAATGAGATGCGCGGAATTGGCGGCATTTTTTATGACTATCTTCATACAAAAGAAGAAGATGGTGGCTGGAATGCAGATTTTGCCTTCACCCAGGACGTTGGCAAAGCCTTCAACGTGGCTTATCCGGCAATTGTGAAAAAGAATATGGGTCTGGAATGGACGCCTGAGCAGCGCGAGGAACAGTTGGTACGCCGCGGAAGATATGTCGAGTTTAATCTGCTCTATGATCGCGGAACAATCTTCGGGCTAAAAACAGGCGGAAATGTAGATTCAATTCTGTCATCCATGCCACCAACGGTCCGCTGGCCTTAGAAATACAATTCTTCCTCGTCACACAATAATCAACTTCTTATGCAAGCCTTTTGTCTCAAGTCTGAAGAGGAGGCCGATATGAAAACCTTTGAATGTGGAACTCTGGTGCCAGGATGCGCCTGGAAAATTACTTTGACCAGCCAGGCTGATGTCGTTCAGCATGCGGTTGATCATCTGAAATCTACCCATGGCGAGAAGATCATAAGGCCGTCAATGGTGACTGCGATAAAGGACCGTATCACAGAAGCTGATGCAGACGCTGCCTGATCAGGTCAAACGCTCTCGATTAGGGATTTGCGGCCAAGCTTGAATCCACTTTCAACCCATTTAGTTTCAAGCTGTTTTAAAACGCCCCCCATTTCGGGACCAGCTTTGTATCCTTTATCCAAAAGGTCCTGGCCCTTAACAGGCAAAATAGGTCTCTTCCATTTCGAGGCGGTTTTGACCAGTTGCACATGCGCTTTGGCATCCGAACTCTCTCCATTCTGATTGGAAACCATCCGAGCCAGTTCCAGCTTTAGACAATCAATCATGCTTTGCGGATCGCCAAGATAAAGCAATTTTGCAAATTCAGTCGCAGAAATATCAGGCTTGGGCATCAAACACATTGCCCAGGAAGTCAGCCGCTCCGTCTCTGCATTTGAAAGCTTCATGCGCCGCGCCAATTTGATGACATTCTCACCATCGGGTCGCACCATTGCCATAAGAAGCAACATCGCATCCGGCTTCCATCGCCATTTGTTTTCCGCAACAATCAGATGAGGAACTAGGTCAATGCCCCATTTCTCGCTTTCCGGCAAAATGAGATTGAGAACGCCTGTCGTACGCATCCACAAAAGTCCCCGTGAAGGATCTTTGGCTGAAAGGATCTTCTTCAACTCCATCCAGATACGCTCAGCGGAAATTTTCTCAAGACCCGATCGAAGCTTGGCACAGGCTTTCAGCCCCGCCGCGTCAGGCCGCCCGGACCCATACCATGCGAAAAATCTGAAAAATCGCATGATCCGCAAATGATCTTCTGCAATGCGTTCTTCCGCATCACCGATAAAACGAACAATACGGTTTTCAAGATCAGGCAATCCATTCAGCGGGTCGAACACCTCTCCGTAGCGATCACAATAAAGCGCATTCATGGTCAGGTCCCGGCGCTTGGCATCCAATTCCCAATCGGTGCCGAATTTCACGACCGCATGGCGGCCGTCGGTTTCAATATCTTCTCGAAGGGTCGTAATTTCAAAAGGTGTTTTCTGGGAAATCGCCGTCACGGTCCCATGTTCAATCCCGGTCGGGATAGCCTTTATACCAGCCGCCTCGAGCGCCTCGGCAGTTTGTTCTGGCAATAGCGTTGTAGACAAATCAATGTCTCCAATAGGAATACCCATCAAAGCATTGCGCACCGCGCCGCCATTGACGCGAACCTCGCCGCCCGCAGCTTCAAGAGCATCAAAAACCGCATTGAGTGATTTTGCCTTTAGCCATTCGGCTCCTTTCAAGCTTTCAATCATGATGTTTCCACCCCAGCCGCATGGCTCAGTCTTTGTTGAAAAATTTTGATCATGCCAGCCGTCACACCCCAAATATAATGTTTACCAAACGGCATCTCGAGATAATACCGGCGATTGCCGTTGAACATTCTGCTGCCTACTTTGTGATTATCGCTGTCCATTAAAAAGGCCAAAGGAACTTCGAAAATATACTCAACTTCATCAGGATTTGGCGTGAGCTGCATATCATTTTCTATCAAGGCAATTACCGGCGTTATTCTGTAACCCGAGCCGGAAAGATATTCCGGCATTGTACCGAGCACTTCGACCTTGTCTGCATGCAAACCAATCTCTTCCTCTGCTTCACGCAGGGCAGCGGCAACCGGTGAAGCATCTTCCGCATCAATCTTGCCACCGGCAAATGCAATCTGCCCTGAATGAGAATTCAGCCGCTCCGTGCGTTTGGTCAAAACAACTGTCAGTTCATCAGCCCGCTTGACAATGGGCACTAGAACAGCGGCCGGTTTAATCGCCCGTTCAATTACCCAATCCTTGAAATCAGGGTTAAAGGTGAAATCGCCAACTGGTTCTGCCGTGTGTTCAAAAAGACTTTTCATTGCCAGTTCACGAAACCCATCGGCATCAATTTTGGAAAAGAGACTCTCGCCCTCCAGCAAATCTATTGTCGACAAAAGGTTCAATTATCCCGCCTCGCTAAGACGCGCCAACTCATCGGCCTGCATGACGGGGAAAACCTGCCCATTGCTCCTGACCGCAAAAACCCGCTGTCCGTCTATCTCGATCTCCTCCCCAAGGGAGATTAACTCATAGGTCACCGGGCGCGCTAAAAGTGCGTCAAGACGGCCGCGAATCAGCAGATAAGGTTTTATGCCATCATTGCCATCAACCGTTTCAAACCGCAGTGGATTTTCCGGTCCGGCTTCGAGAACGTCTCCAACATTGGTCCTGAAGGTCAATATTTGGCAACCGTCAGTTTCACTCGCATTCATTTCGACCGCAATAAAATGTGCATCTTCAACCTTGATCTTGAGTCGCTCGACGGGGGTCACAAGATAGGTTTCTCCATCTTCATCCTTGCGCAAAACCGTAGCGAATAGATCAACCAGACGTTTCCGATAGATAGGTGTTCCCATGTAAAACCATGTGCCATCGCTCTTGATGACCATATCAATCTCACCGCAATGATCCGGATTCCACTTTTCCACAGGCGCAGAAGCGCGTTTTGCCTCACCTGCCCGCTCGATCAAAGCCTGAAGACCTCCCAACCCATGGGCTAATCCACTGGTTTGGGCGGATCCGCCAGATAAGTTTCTTTTTTCCGCCATTGTTTGTGTCCAGTTTCGTGAAACGATAATGTATTGTGAGAAAATACTGTTCACGCGATGTTTAGCAAGGTCAAGAACTTGTAATGCAACAGAACCTGCCTACCATGGTATAGAAGCATAATATAAGGGTTTGACAATTTAACTACCAAATCAGCTCCGGAGGCGAAATGACTGCAATAGACCACAAGATGACCAAAGCAGACGAAAAAGCCATTATTGCTGAGGCTGAAAAGACCGTTGAGGACATTAAAAAAACGAAAAACGAGACCGCGAAAGTGATTTTCGGGCAGGAAAGCGTTGTTGAACGCACATTGGTTACCATTTTGGCCGGAGGCCATGGTCTCTTGGTGGGGCTGCCAGGCCTTGCCAAAACCAAATTGGTCGACACTTTGGGAACTGTGCTGGGACTTGATGCGGGCCGAATCCAGTTTACACCGGATTTGATGCCTTCTGATATCCTGGGATCTGAAATCCTCCAACAGGACGACAAGGGCAAACGGTCTTTCCAGTTTGCCAAGGGGCCTGTCTTTGCTCAATTGCTGATGGCCGATGAAATCAACCGGGCCAGCCCACGCACCCAAGCTGCCTTGTTGCAGGCGATGCAGGAGTATCATGTCACTATTGCAGGCGCTCGGCATGATCTACCTGCCCCTTTTCATGTTCTGGCAACACAAAACCCTTTGGAACAGGAAGGCACCTACCCTCTGCCTGAAGCGCAACTCGACCGCTTCCTGATGCAGATTGATGTCAACTATCCTGACATTGAAGCTGAGCGACGGATATTGCTGGAAACGACCGGGGCCAGCGAGAGCAAGGCCAAAGCCGTCATCACAAGCAAACGCTTACAGGAAATGCAAGCGCTTGTTCGCCGCATCCCGGTCGGCGAAAGCGTGGTGAATGCCATTCTTGAACTGGTGCGCTCTGCAAGACCCGGCGCAAATGACAATGAGATGAATCAATATATATCCTGGGGTCCCGGCCCGCGGGCAAGTCAATCCCTGATGCTGACGGCAAGGGCCCGCGCGCTGCTGGATGGTCGACTGGCTCCATCTGTGGACGATGTTCTCGCCCTAGCCGAGCCAGTGCTTCAACATCGGATGCAATTGTCATTTGCAGCACGCGCCGAACGCATTACCGTGCATGACGTGATTTCTTCGATCAAAAAGACCATTGGTTGACGAGCCAATGATCAAACAGAAACTGTCTGTCATTTTCCTGAAAAGGTGCGTTGAATGAGCCCGTCAATCGGTGCCCAAGCCGAGATTGTTTCGAGCCGCGATACGCTTGCACGCTCAAGGGCTCGCGCTGCGTTGATTCCCGATTTGCTTGTCGAAGCGAACCGCGTTGCAAACAATGTTTTTGCCGGATGGCATGGCAGACGCAGACGCGGCGTGGGCGAAAATTTCTGGCAGTTCCGCCCCTATGTGAATGGTGAAAACTTTGCCGCTATTGATTGGCGCAAATCCGCCCGCGATGATCACGTCTATGTGCGGGACAAGGAATGGCAGGCATCTCACACGATCTGGCTCTGGGTGGACGAAAGCCCATCCATGTTATTCAAATCCGGGACAGCAATCGTCTCGAAGCAGTCAAGAGCGCTGGTTCTTGCCCTTGCCATGGCCGAACTACTGGCGCGCAGTGGAGAGCGTGTAGGCTGGCTCGGTGTTTCCCCTCCAATTGTTCACAGGCATGCGGCCGAAAGACTTGCCGAAGCATTGATTGTCTCTGAACCACAGGTCGGATTTCCCGATGTGACTATGGTTCGTGACGACGCGGAAGTCGTTATTATTAGCGATTTTCTGGAAGCTGGTGCCAAATTTGGCGCCACTCATCCGGCGTTTTCCAGGCTGGCAGATAAACGCATTCGCAGCCACCTTGTACAAGTCATCGACCCTGCCGAAGAAAACTTTCCGTATTCAGGCCGCATAGAATTTCGCGATCCGGAAACGGGCGAGAAGATAAAATTCGGCTCAGCCCAATCTGTCAGAAACAATTATCAATCTCTGTTCAAGGCACACACCGCCCAAATCGCGGAAACCGCGAAGCGATTGGGTTGGAGCCATACGGCACATCATACGGATAATTTGGCATCGCAAGCGCTGCAATCATTGCACGTCAATCTATCCGCATCGCAAATGAGGGGAGCTTGATACCATGCTAGGGCTACCGATCGCTTTTGCAGCTCCCTGGGTTTTGCTCGCTTTGCTTACGGTGCCAATTATTTGGTATCTGTTACGCCTGACGCCTCCCAAGCCCCAAGACGAAGTATTTCCTCCTACAATGATTTTGGAAAAACTCAGCGTTAAGGAAGAAACACCAGCGAAAAGCCCGTGGTGGCTGACTTTGCTTCGCTTGGGGTTGGCTACACTTTTGATCTTCGCAATGGCAGGACCGATATGGAACCCGCGCGAAGCACTCCTCAAGGAAGACGGCCCAATATTGCTCATTGTGGATGATGGCTGGGCAAGTGGCGGCAATTGGGACCAAATGAAATCTATGGCTCTTGATATCAGCGCTGAAGCCCGCCAGTCGAATAGAACCCTCACTTTGCTTTTGACCAGCAATCCAGATTCAGTAAGCGAAAATCCTGTTTTGCCGGACGATATTGATGCCCTTTTGGAGGCAGCCAGTAACCGCTCTATCGAGCCTGATCATGAAAACAGCGCAGCTAAAATCAGGAAAGCGGCGGTCTCCAATAATTTTGGCGAGGCCATTTTTCTTTCCGATGGCTTGGGAAGAAATACCAGAAGCGATGCGCTTCTTTCTTCCCTTACCGGGGCGAATATCAACACCACTATCATATCTCCGCAATTGGAAGATTTGGCCGTTTTGGGCCCAATAGAAAATCAACCGGCTAAAATGACCGGACTCGTTTCAAGAGCACTCACTGATGAGGCGCTGCCTTTGCGTGTTATCGGCTTGGATCAAGACGGTCTGGCAATCGCTCGCTCGCCAGTCACCTTTGCAGTTGGTGAAAAAGTAATAGCCTTTAATTTTGAACAACCGGTAGAATTGCGAAACCAGATTACTCGAGTCGAGATTGAAAACACATTAAACGCGGGCGGTGTGCAACTGCTCGACGATAATAACCGCAGGCGAATTGTCGGACTAATCTCCGGCCAAAGCGCGGATGTCTCCCAACCACTATTATCTCCGCTTTATTATATCAATCGGGCTCTCGCCCCATTCAGCGATCTTCGCATTCCCGACACGTCCAATCTCGAAGAGGCCGCAACCGAACTTATTGCTCAAAAAGTATCTGCAATCGTAATGGCAGATATTGGAACCCTGCCTCAAGAAGCAAAAAACAAATTCACCAAATTTGTTGAAGAAGGCGGCCTGATCATACGTTTTGCAGGTCCCCGTTTGGCCGGAAATCCTGATAGCGCATTGCTTCCAGTTGACCTCGTCCAGGGCGATAGATTCATCGGTGGCGCATTGTCCTGGGAAACACCGAAAGAAGTCGCGGCCTTTGACCCATCCTCACCCTTCTTCGGTCTGGATCGCCCAAAGAATGTCACTGTCTCGCGTCAGGTACTGGCGATTCAAAACGGTTTTCTTGATGAGCGCACATGGGCCAGACTGGAAGACGGAACACCACTGGTAACTGCCAATCAGGTAGGCGATGGCTGGATTATTTTGTTCCATGTAAATTCTGACAATAACTGGTCAAACCTGCCATTGTCAGGAAGCTTTGTGGACATGCTGCGCCGCTCTGTGAACCTGTCACGATCAACCAATACGGCAGCCGTCAATGAAACCGCTTTGCGTTTACCGCCAATCGAAGTTCTTGATGGTCAAGGAGATCTGCTTCCTCCGGATACAGCCATAAAACCATTGGAAGTTGAAGCTGGGATCACACCTTCGGTCACCATAGAAAACCCTCCCGGATATTACGGCACAAGCGATGGTTTTCTTGCGCTTAATTTGATTCGGGAAGGAACAGAAATCACCCCTCTTGATACCAGCCGGGTCTCCGGCTCCTTTGCCACAGCCAATTATGCCAATGATGCGAGTTTTGATTTCAAACCATGGATGTTGCTCATTGCAGCTATTCTTTTCCTGATTGATTGCCTGGCAGTTCTTTGGTTTGCAGGCGTTTTCAAAGCTGGAATGTTTGGTACAAGAGCAAAGCGGGTGATGGGCTCAATAGCTGCATTAGCAGGAGCATTTCTGGTTTCATCAGCGTTTCTCAACCCATCATTTGCTCAGAATACCGAAACACCCATCGTTGATTTTTCTGCGACTTTGCAGACGCGCTTTGCCTATGTGGAAACCGGTGATCTGGAGCTCGACCGAGTGAGCCGTCTTGGACTGCTCGGCCTGAGTCGTTTCATTGGCTCACGCACAGCGCTGGAACCAGGCGACCCCGTTGGAGTTGATATAGCCGTTGATGAACTGGCGTTTTATCCGTTCCTCTATTGGCCTGTTACGCAAGAAACGCCAATACCTTCCGAAGCTGCTATGGCCCGCATTGACGCTTACATGAAACAGGGTGGCAGTATCCTGTTTGATACAAAAGACCAGTTCAACGCCATCCTCAATTCCACTAACGCTGGCGGCAATCAAAAACTTCGTCAGATACTGGCTTCGCTGGATATTCCACCACTGGAGCCCGTGCCTGCCGACCATGTGCTAACCAAATCCTTCTTCTTGCTGGATAGCTTTCCCGGGCGCTATCAGGGCGGAGATTTATGGATTGAGCAGATCGGGACTGCCGCTGAAGACGTCGAGCGCCCAGCTCGGGCAGGCGATGGCGTATCGACAATTCTGATTACCAGCAATGATTTTGCGGGAGCCTGGGCAATAGACGAAAATAACCGCTCATTGTTCCAGACAGTGCCACCCTCAAACGGCCAACGCGAATATGCATTCCGGGTGGGTGTAAACATTGCAATGTATACCATTACCGGAAACTACAAGGCTGATCAGGTGCACATCCCTGCCCTTCTGGAAAGATTGGGCCAATAAAATGGATTATAACATTGCCTTTGCTCCTGAACTTCAAATTTGGCTGATTACGGCAATAGCAGGCTTGGTATTTATTCCCGTTGCCTTTGGTCTCCTCAAAGGCGTACGCGGCGCCATTTTTCGTTTGATCGGTTGGGGCCTGTTGACGACTGCTCTTTTAAACCCATCCCTACTGGTAGAAGATCGCGATCCGTTGAAAAGCATTGTGGCCGTTGTCACCGACGAGTCTGGCAGCCAGAAAATTGATGGACGAGCCGAACAAACACAGGCTGCAAAAGCTCAAATTCTTCAACGTCTTGCCACAATGAATAATTTTGAAATCCGCGAAATCACTGCTGGCGATCAATTATCCTCCACGACTGATATCTCTAGCGCGCTTTTTTCTGCGCTAAAATCCGGGTTGAAAGATGTGCCGCAAGATCGCTTGGCTGGCGCTATCATGATTACAGATGGCCAGGTGCACGACATTCCTGAAACTCTTTCAGAGCTTGGTTTCAATGCACCGGTTCACGCGCTGATTACCGGCAAGGAAAACGAAAAAGACCGCCGGATTGTCATCACCGAAGCGCCTCGTTATGGCGTGGTGGGAGAAGGCTATGAAATCACCTATGAGGTTCTTGAAAAAGGCTTTACCAACGGAGAAAGCGTTGCAGTATCCGTTTTCATAGACGGCGAATTAATCACTGTGGAAGAAGTAGTTCCCGGCGAAACCTATAGCTTCATCGATGATGTACGCCACGGCGGCCGCAACGTCATAGAATTGCAGGTGGAAACCCATCCGGAAGAACTAACCGAAACCAACAACCGCGTGTTTACAACCTTAAACGGAATTCGCGAAAACCTTCGGGTTTTGCTGGTGTCAGGTGAGCCCCATGCTGGCGAGCGCACCTGGCGCAATTTGTTGAAGTCCGATGCCAGCGTCGATCTGGTTCATTTCACAATTTTACGCCCGCCTGAAAAACAGGACGGCACTCCCATCAGCCAGCTTTCGCTGATCGCATTCCCAACGCGGGAGCTGTTTGTTGAAAAGATCGATGAGTTCGACCTGATTATTTTTGACCGCTATTCACGCCGCGGTGTCTTGCCGATTTTATATTTTGACAACATCGCCCGTTACGTGCGTGATGGCGGCGCGGTCTTGCTTGCGGCAGGTCCTGAATTTTCCGCGGAAGGCAGTATTGCCGATACCCCGTTAAATGACGTTTTGCCTGCCATGCCGAATGGTCTGCTGACTGAAGCTCCCTTCAAGCCTTTAATTTCTGAGCTAGGAAACAAGCACCCAGTAACACGAGATCTTGACGAGGGCAAAAGCGACAATCCGGATTGGAGCAGATGGTTCCGTTCTATCGGCGTTGAAAATCCCACCGGTGACGTAATCATGACAGGTAGCGATGATGCACCCTTGCTGGTTCTCAACCGTTATGACGAAGGCCGAGTGGCGCTATTATTATCAGACCACGCTTGGCTATGGGCGCGAGGCTTTGAAGGCGGTGGGCCCCATGTCCAACTGCTTCGCAGAATGGCCCATTGGTTAATGCGCGAACCGGAACTGGAAGAAGAACGCCTCACCGCTGAATCCAACGGAACTTCACTGATCGTCACACGCCAAACCTTGGGCGAAAAACCCGATGACGTTGTTATCAAAACACCAACCGGAGATACTTTAACCCTTCCGCTCGCTGCCAATGGGCCAGGCACTTTTTCCGGTGAAATCGAAACATCCGATATCGGACTATACCAGGTAACCAATGACGAGTTAAGCGCTCTGGTGCATGTGGGGCCCCCAAATCCGCGCGAATATGTCAACGTGTTGAGCAGTTCGGAAATTCTGGCGCCGCTGATTAGCCAAACCAGAGGCACAATACAACGTGTGAATGCAGATGGCGGCATCGTCCCGCGTTTGCTGGAAATACGCCCGGGGAATGCCGCCTATGGCAATGGCTGGATTGGCCTGCAAAACGCCGGAGCAACAGTCCTGAATGGTATAAACCGGATCAGCTTGTTTGCCGGCCTGCTGGGACTGGCCCTGTTATTATTCGCAATGGCTGCCATGTGGACGAGAGAGGGCCGCTAATATCAAGGACTTGTTAAACGCCAAAGTCGCGTTTCGTTTCGCCGTGATAATCTTTCAGCGCGTCCTTTTTCAATTCGCAGGCCAAAATACGGTTTGGGTCTGCTGGCCCTGGAAAAGTAATCTGCCCAATTGGAACACGGTCAAAATTGAATGCTTTATAATAAGCATAATCACCGACCAACACGATCAACTCATGCCCCTGCTCACCGGCTACCCATTGGGTGCGGTTCATCAATTCGCGGCCAATTCCAAGATTCTTGTAAGATGGCGAGATCATCAACGGCCCTAGCACAAGCGCTGATTTTCCACCGATCAGAATTGGCGTTTGCCGAACAGAGCCAGCAATTTCATTATCGCATTCTGCGACAAAACTAAGCTTTGGATCAGCTACCACGCCTTCACGCAATCGAAACGCAGAACGGGAATATTGACCAGGCCCAAAGGTATCAAAGCCAAGTTTGGTAATCGCTTCGCCATCGCCAAATTTTTCAAGTCGAATAATAATGTCTCTGAGTTTTGAGGTATTAGTCATGAAAAAAGCTCATAAGGTCCGAAAGAAAAACAAACGGCCCTGCTTGCTTTGAAATGTTCAAGGCATCCGGCCGACGTCAATTCAGCCGCGCAGTGAAAACCGCAGCTGAAATCTTCTGTCGTCGTCGGAATGTATAAAACATATTTCCCTCAGTCATTTGATGCAACGGAGCTAACATGCAATCAGATTTGCGTCTAGCTGAATTTAAGATGCCATCGGACACTGAGGCAAAAATCTGAACGGATTGTTCACTCGATGACCTGTTTACCTTCAAGAACAAACACCTATGTTGATCTCGGCATAGAAAGCAAAAGGGTCACAAAATGGGTTTATTGGTAGACGGCATCTGGCACGATCAATGGTATGATACCAAATCAACCGGCGGCGCATTCAAACGCGCCGATGCGGTTTTCCGTAATTGGGTCACCAAGGATGGCGAGGCTGGTCCAACCGGAGAGGCAGGATTCAAGGCTGAACCGGGCAGATATCATCTATATGTTTCCTATGCCTGCCCTTGGGCCCATCGAACGCTGATGTTCCGCAAACTTAAAGGGCTGGAAGACATGATTTCAGTATCTGTGGTTGACTGGTTCATGGGTACACATGGCTGGGAGTTTTCCAACCGTGACGGAGCCATTCCTGATCCCATTCATAACGCTGACAAAATGCATCAGATATACACCGCTGCAAAATCTGATTTTTCCGGACGTGTTACGGTTCCTGTTCTTTGGGACAAAAAGAAAAATACGATTGTTTCCAATGAATCATCTGAAATCATTCGAATGTTCAATTCCGCATTTGACGATGTAGGAGCGGCAAAAGGAGACTACTATCCAAAAGACAAACGCGAGGAAATCAACACTTTAAACGAACGGATTTACCACACCGTGAATAACGGTGTTTACAAATGCGGCTTCGCAACAAAGCCCGAGCCCTACGAAAAAGCTTTCGACGAGTTGTTCGCTACCTTGGACAATTTGGACACGCTTTTGGGCAAACAGCGCTTTCTGGCGGGTAGCGAGCTTAGCGAGGCAGATATTCGATTTTTTGCAACACTGATCCGTTTCGATGCGGTCTATGTGAGCCATTTCAAATGTAATCGCCAGCGTATTGAGGACTATCCAAATCTGTCCAACTACCTGCGTGAGATTTATCAACTTCCCGGCATCAAAGAAACGGTGAATCTGCTACACATCAAAAATCACTATTATCAAAGTCATGAAACGATCAACCCACATCGCATCGTCCCCAAGGGACCGGAACTTGATTTCGATCGCCCGCATGACCGTGCAAGAATTGCCTAAAAGGCTTCAGATCAGCCTCTTACCAAAACAGGCTTTTTTCCTGCTCTCCGAACACCTCATTCAGCCTTGCGCGGGTAGCCTTGGTTGTTTCGGCAGGTAGGGCGCCAAAGTCAAAAAAACCAATCTCGACGATCTCTCGGTTTGGCTTGAACTCGATATGCTGTTGCCATTGCGGGCAGGAATAAAGCAAGACATGATCCCGCTTTGATGCGTTGCGATTGGCATAAACCGCCAGCAATTCGATCCTTCCAGTGACCTTCAATCCGGTTTCTTCGAGCAATTCCTTGTGAACCGCATCTTCTGCCGTTTCGTTTTTTTCAACTCCACCACCAGGAAGGTGCCATCCACTCACATAACCATGGCGCACCAGCAATATCTTCCTTTCTGTATCAAGAACAATGATACGAACACCCAAAGTCATTGGGCGGGCAAACAAAAACCATAAATGAAACAACCTGGCTCTAAATTTGGACAACTTCACTTTTTTATTTCCACTTTGAACATTTACGCATTACTTCGTTTAACATCGAACCCGCTTGATCGTAAGCCTGCACTATAATAAGGCCAATGGCATGTTCCGCCTTGCTCACATTTCTGACATCCATTTGGGTCCTCTTCCAAAGGTGAAGCGTCGCGAGCTTTTTTCCAAGAGAATTACCGGCTATGTGAATTTTCGCAGAAACCGCACCTCCCATTTGCAGTCTCACATTACCGAAAACCTGATCTCTTATCTCAAGTCTCTTTCACCAGATCACACCGCAATCACAGGTGATTTGATCAATCTTGGCCTGGAAGCGGAAATTGAAATCGCAAAGGCTTGGCTAACCAGTCTTGGAGCCGCTGAAGACCATACAGTTGTTTTAGGCAATCATGATGCTTATGTTCGTGGTGCGCGGGACAAAGCGCTGGCTGCTTGGCAGGAATGGATCTGCGGAGATGCCAAGGTCATTATCAAGTCTGATGCTGACTATCCAATTGTCAGACGCCGAGGCAGAATTTCCCTGATTGGCTGTAATTCCGCGCGGGCATCAGCGCCGTTTCTGGCAACAGGATATTTCAAGAAAGGTCAGGCAGATGCGCTGGAAGCTATCTTAAGCGCTGAAAAAGCTAGCGGACAATGCTGCATTGTCCTAATTCATCATCCGCCCGTCAAAAGCGCGACCCAAAGATATAAGCGATTATTGGGAGCCAAGAGGCTTAGAGCCGTCATTGCAAGAAAAGGCGCAGATCTGATCCTTCACGGACACACTCATCTGCAAACCCTTTCTTATTTGGAAGGGCCAGACAAACAAGTTCCGGTTGTTTGCGTTCCAGCAGCCTATCAATGGCATGGCCACAAGAAGCCGCCTTCAGGCCTCAACCTGTTTGATATCAAACCAGAGAATGGAAAATGGATGATCAAATTAGAGCGCCACGGGCTCACCTTTGACGGTTCAAATACCACTCAACCGACATTCAACTTATTGGAAGAGAGGATATTGTAGCTGAAATGTACCAAGTAATCAGCCTGTTATCCGAGGAATGTCGGTACGTCACCAAACCATGCCCATAGCAGCATGCCGACCGCACCGAGCACAACACCAATTAGAAGCCAAAGCACAAACGACCAAAAACCATCTGATTCCTGTTTGGGTGTTTCCACTTTTTCAGCTTCGAGCTCTCCAATGAAATTGTAATTGCGCATGGCAATCCATTCGCCCTCAAGCATGCGTTCACGCTCAAGCATCCGTTCCGCTACATAGCGGGTGACAATTTCGGACATTTTGGATCGGTCATCTGTCTCACCCAACATGGTACGCCCCATGCGGGTATCTTTTACAAATTCATAACTGCGTCGATCACGGCCCATACGAACAAACGAGGTCATATCGATCCATAGACGCGAATTCTCGCCATTGGTCAGCGCAAATTCAAATTGGTCATTATCTTCAGGAACATCCTGAAAAACCGGCTGAAGGTCCTCTGCCAAAAGTTCCAGACGGGAATGGCTGGCCTGCCTCATATCCACGACAACATCATCACGCGATGCCATATCATCACGGACCTTGTTCATGGCCTCGGCGAGATCACTCACCTTTTTCTCTATCTGCTTGGCATCCAATTCAGTCTCTGACATTTCGCCCTCCATGAGCCCTGCATACCGTGCGCAAACTCTCTATGGTTAACAATTCCTTTAATAATAAAGCAGAAACGGACGAAAAGCACCAATCAAATCCAAAAATGGTGAATGGCGGAAATTCAACCCTAAAGACCCGATTTCTTCAACCCGTCCAAAAGCGTATCGACAAGTTCCTTGGGGAAATGACGCTTTTCAAAACTGCCTTGAGGGTTGGCGGCAAATTTTGGATAACGCTCCTTCAATTGACGAGCAAGATAGGCCGAACGCACCCTCTGATTTTTTCTGGACGCATAAACCGCATCCAGCATCGTATAATACAGACTACGCTTGGCAAGGCCTATAGGCTTGATTGCATCCGAAGCCTCATCAATCTTGCCTTCCATCAACAGTGCCAGAGAATAATACATATCCCACCAGGTTGGATGGCGCGGCGTTGCTTCAATTGCACCTTGAAGAACTATTGCAGCCTTTGAGTAATTACCAGTCAAAACAAGGCCATAGCCATAGGAAGCCGCTATACTTGTATCATTGGGATTGAGCTCATTGGCCCGCTCAAACCATTCGGTCATGAGATCGAATTCACCCTTCCAGGAATAGATGAAACCCACTTCACGGGCACTTCTAGCACTGAGCGGTGCCTCGTCCACTCCCTTGAGCGCCAGGATCAACGCTGAATTTAATGCCTCATCCGGGACTTCAGAAACGTCTTTATAGACATATTTTTTGCCGACAGCCTCAGCGATCAGACCTCCGTGAATAGCCTTTACCAGTCCTGAACTACCTTCAGTCCCGGCAATAATCCTAGTACATTCAAACGCTGCTTTGTGGGTATCCGAGTTGCCCAACGCATAATATGAACGCACTTTGATCAAGCAGTCCAATAAAGGGTTGATCTCACCTTTTGCGAGAATGTCCGCATAAATCACCCCTTCAGGAGTGGCGATCGCTGATACTTTACGAGCGACAAGGTCTCGGGCAATACTATGCTCCCATATATCTGCCTGATGCTCCTCTGCCCTCAGAATCTGCCCTTCACTTAAAGAAATCAATTCAACCTTGACGATACCAATACCGTTGGCACCCATCCCAACTTTGTTCAAACTAATGGCATATTCCAATTTGGACCATTGATTGGCATTTCGTCTCATTACCTCAAAGGGCGCCAGTCTTAATGTAGTGATCGTATCAAAATTGGATAATGCCGTGGCAAGTCGTTCCCCGAAATGTCTTAGTTCGCGATCCTCGATATCGGTAAATATTCGAATTACAGGAAGGAAAGATCGTTCGGCAATATTTTCTTGCTCAATCTGAGAGCGTTCAGCCTGTTTTCTCAATTCAAAATCTTTGTAAAAATATTGATAACCGAAAAAAGCAAGCAAGACGCCAAGCAAAACAAATGCCAGCCAGATGAGCTTGAGCTGCTTTTTAACAACCGGGCTCGGTTGTCCTATTTTTTTCGACAGCGCATCAACCTCAGCCGACAGCCTTCCACTTTCATTGGGTTCGGTCCGGTCCGTCAAATCGGCTATATGATCTTGTTCGGAATTTGGTTCAGCTTGCCCCTGGAATCGAGGCCGGTAGCGACCGACAGGAATTGATATTCTGATTGGATCTGTTTTGCCTTCGTCAGCATAATAGACCGACAACAATTCCCGCAGGCGTCCGGCATGAACCCTGACAAGCGGGTCACTAGTCGCATCAAAATCCGCGTCTTTTCCGAATACATCTACAGCAACCGAAAAGCCCTTGAGAGCTTCCCCTCGTCCGGCAAGCTCTTCTTCAGCGAGATATTTCAACAATTCCTTGGCACGACCAGACTTCTCAAAGGTTCTACTTGAAAGAACCTTTTCGAGACAATCATTCACTCCCACAGGGTAAATATTATTCACCGACTCGCCTAACCGAAAAGATTTTATCGAACCCACGGAATGCAAGATAGGTTACTTTGGGTAATTCAACAATACACTGTGGGGCAATTAATGTATACATTAAGTGCTCCACAGTGGATTAGCTTTGCCCCATATTTTCAGTATTTATTGGGTTGATGCCAGATACCGGTTAGCTGCAGAGACTAGCGCTTCAAGAGAAGCTGCAACAATGTTGGTATTAATACCAACACCATACAGACTCTGATCTTCAATTTGAACATCCATATAACAGATCGCCGCAGCATTTGATCCTTGCTTCAAGGAGTGCTCCGAATAATCATTTACGCTAATCGACAATCCGAGATATTTTGACAACGCATCGGTAAACCCGTCAATCGGACCTGTTCCCGCACCTTCAACCATAACCACTTTTCCATTGTCCGTGATTTCACCATGAAGGAGGCGCAAGGATTTGTTTTCAGGATTGGACTGCGTTGAATGATCAACAAATTTCAGGCGACCAATCGGCTGATCCACATAGGTTCGAAGAAACACTTCATGGATTCGCGTTGGCGCCAGCTCTTTGCCTTCTTCATCGGTGATGTCCTGAATAACTCCGCGAAATTCTACTTGAAGATTACGCGGCAGATTGATCCCGAAATCCTCCTGCAGAATATAGGCAATTCCACCCTTCCCTGATTGTGAGTTAATCCGGATAATTGCCTCATAACTGCGGCCAACATCCTGGGGGTCAATCGGCAGATAAGGCACTTCCCATTCCGGTTTGTTCGCTTTGCGAATTGCTTTCATGCCTTTGTTGATGGCATCCTGATGCGATCCGGAAAAAGCTGTATAAACTAACTCGCCCACATATGGATGACGTTCTGGAATGCGTAACTGGTTTGAATATTCATAAACTCGTTTCATCCGCTCAATGTCCGAACAATCCAGTTTAGGATCAACGCCTTGCGTGAACATGTTCAAAGCCAATGTGACCAAATCAACATTGCCTGTTCGCTCTCCATTGCCAAACAATGTACCTTCAACCCGGTCTGCTCCAGCCATCAAACCAAGCTCCGTAGCTGCAATTCCGGTCCCGCGATCATTATGCGGATGCAGAGACAAAATGATGTTTTCCCTGTTTTTCAAATTCCGGCTCATCCATTCAATCTGGTCCGCGTGAATGTTCGGCGTGGACATTTCCACCGTCGCAGGCAGATTGAGGATCAATTTATTATCAGGGGTTGGTCGGATAACATCCGTAACCGCATTGCAGACTTCCAGGGAAAATTCCAATTCCGTGCCGGTAAAACTCTCCGGCGAATATTCAAACCGATAATCTCCACCAGCATCTGCCGCCATGTCACGGATCATCTTCGCCGCATCAACTGCAATCTGCTTGATCTGGGCCCGGTCCATGCCAAATACCACACGGCGCTGCAGTTCTGAGGTTGAGTTGTAAAAATGAACGATTGGACGATTCGCCCCTTCCAGGGATTCAAATGTTCTCTTGATCAGTTCGGGACGGCACTGCACCAAAACCTGCAAGGACACATCTTCCGGCACATTACCTTTTTCGATGCACCAACGGGCAAAATCAAAATCAGTTTGTGAAGCCGAAGGAAACCCAATCTCGATTTCCTTGAAGCCCATATCGAGCAGTAACTTAAACATCCGCTCTTTGCGATCCTGCCCCATAGGATCGATCAAAGCCTGATTCCCGTCACGCAGATCGACTGAGCACCAGATCGGAGCCTGTTTGATGGTTTTGGAAGGCCATGTGCGATCCGGAAGGTCAACCGGTGCGTAAGGTTGATATTTTATGCCCGCTTTATCCATGGACATTTTTGCAATTGAATCATTCGTCATTTTTCAAACCTTTGGAATACCGGCACAATATCTGTGCTTGGTATAATGAATTTTTTTCGGTGAGAAAGGGGGCTGGCAGGATTTACCGACTTTATCGATCGCCGGACGCCCTCTTATCAATGAGCCTGACGATCGCCGCTAAGCAGAACTAGGGCGAGCGAGAGAGGCTGGATAAGAGCGTTCAAAAAAACTGACATGAGTAATACATAACCCTGC
Source organism: Salaquimonas sp. (assembly GCA_049680405.1). Classification (GTDB taxonomy): domain Bacteria; phylum Pseudomonadota; class Alphaproteobacteria; order Rhizobiales; family Rhizobiaceae; genus Salaquimonas. Next base: position 39,031 of record JBAUHS010000059.1, read on the forward strand.
CGGGGCTTGGGTGGCAAGATATTTTTCCGCAATCATTCAATCTATTGATTGCAATATTTCTATATGCAATCTATACGATTATTACGGCAAAGGCAAAAGTAATGAATGTCCATGACAAACAATTGAAAATGCGCGCAGTAGGTGATGGGCTCGCAAGTGGTTCAGATCAAACTACAGATCTCGATTTTCCAGGGCGCTTGGATAGTATTTACTCAGATTTTTCCAACTTTGCCCATAAAACAATCTTCGTTCAATCTAAAAGCATGGCAGCGATACTGCTGTTGGGGGCCTTGTTTGGCATTCTGCTGTCTACACTTATAAAGACTTCTAATACTGCAACCTATGTTGCTCATCCTCCCGTCTCAACCGTTTTGCAGCAATATGTGTCCAGCATCAGACCAGAGGCTTGGCAGGAACTGGTCCCGGTGGAAACACGTTTCACCAGTCCTATTTCGAACCTTTCTGCTCCGTCCATCAACGAAGCTCTTGTCTTTCAGATTTTCCTTAGAAAACTTGATAGTGAACTCAGAACCGAAAGCGGTCCAGCAAACTCACAGGAACCATTCTTTGACTATTCAGCTAAACAATCCAGAACCGACGGGCTTTGGGAATTGAGCTTAACCGGATCAGCTCAATCAGATTCTGTCGTTCACAGACTTGATACCGCAATCACCAACGCATCGCAAAATACCAAACAGTTGATTTCTGCTGTGATCAAAGAGCGACTTTCCAGCACTTTAGAGACTTTGGAAAATGATCTTTCACTTCGCCAATCAACAAAAAATCTATTGTCAGCAAGCGGAAGCAAATATTCCAGCCCGGAGCTCTCTGCCTTAACGGCACAACTGAACTACCTGAAAACGATACATATCGAAAACTTGGATTTTCCGACGCATCTAACTATCGACAAAAAGACTGCAAGCGGCTCCAATTTGATAAAATGGATATTGAGCGCTCTCCTGGGTCTCATAATTGCCAGCCTTGTCTTGCTCGCAAATATACTAAGACTGTATCAAAGGCAGAGATAAATGATCACGCGATCCAAGCAGAATTCACAAAATCTCAACTTCATGCTTACTATTTTTCCTGCGCGGCATATGGGCCACCACATTTTCAATCATACGCATGCCGGCATCTGACCCCAATGTCATGATTGATTCCGGGTGAAATTGGACCGCAGCGATGCGCCGCTGTTTGTCTTCAATTCCCATGATGATGCCGTCGCTCGTCTGGGCAGTAATCTGAAAACCTTTGGGCAGTCTGGCAGGATCGGCAAAGATTGAATGATAGCGCCCAACGGTGATTTCCTTGCCGAGGCCGGAAAATACCGTGCCAGCTTCCATCACTTTAATTCTGGATGGCTTGCCATGCATGGGTATTGCCAATTGGCGAAGTGTGCCCCCATAAGCTTCGGTCAAGGCCTGCAAGCCAAGACAAACACCGAAAATCGGCAAACCATTTGCTTCTGCTTTTTTAATCGAGGCCTTGCAGTCAAAATCTTCTGGTTTTCCTGGGCCTGGCGAAAGCACGATCAAATCCGGCTGATATTCAGAAAGCGCCTGATCAGACAAAGGCGAGCGAACCGTAGTGACTTTGGCGCCCGTTTGGCGAAAGTAGTTTGCCAGTGTGTGAACAAAACTGTCTTCATGGTCTACAAGCAGGATATTTACCCCGTCACCCACTCGTGCAGTTTTGCGCTCGCCAGATACCGTATTTGACTTGCTCGCCTCTCGAACAGCAGCAAGCATGGCAGAAGCCTTCAACTCCGTTTCGTTTTCTTCTTCCACAGGATCAGAATCAAACAACAGCGTTGCCCCTGCGCGCACTTCGGCAATACCGTCTTTCAATCGAACTGTTCGAAGAGTGAGGCCAGTATTCATGTCTCCGTTAAACTGAACAACACCAATAGCTCCGCCATACCAAGCGCGCGGGCTCTTCTCGGTTTCTTCAATATACCGCATTGCCCAAAGCTTGGGTGCCCCAGTCACTGTTACAGCCCAGGCATGAGACAGAAACGCATCGAAAGCATCCATGCCATCACGCAAACGCCCCTCAATATGGTCCACCGTATGAATCAGCTTTGAATACATCTCGATTTGCCTGCGGCCAATCACACGTACACTGCCGGGCTCACAAACGCGGGACTTGTCGTTGCGATCAACATCCGAGCACATCGTCAATTCTGACTCATCTTTTTTGGAATTCAGCAATTTTAAGATTTGCTCGGAGTCTTCAATCGCATCATTCCCGCGCCGAATGGTTCCGGAAATCGGACATGTCTCTACACGCCGTCCATTGACCCTCACATACATCTCTGGAGAAGCGCCAATAAGATATTCATTCTGCCCCAGATTGATGAAGAAGGAATAAGGTGATGGGTTACTGGTCTTCAATTTGCGGGAGATATCCGACGGCTGACTTTCACATTTTTCGTAAAAGGTTTGCCCCGGGACAACTTCAAACAGATCACCGCGTTTGAATTTCTCTTTTGCCCGAATGACATTCTTGGCATATTCGCCTTTTTCATGATCACCTTTTGGAGGCGTCACATCAGACGGTGCAAAAAGCGCATCCGGCGTTTCCCGGGATAGCCCTTCTGTGCTTTTGCCACCAAATTCATATTCATAGCGATCATGCCAAGCGATTGCCTGATGATGGTCGACCACCAGAATTTCATCCGGCAAAAACAAGACCACATCACGGTTATCTTCAGGTCGCTCAAGTTTCTTTTTGATGTCGTCAAATTGAAACGCAAGGTCGTAGCCAAAGGCACCGAAAAGCCCGAGGCTTGGGTCTGCGTCACTTCTAAACAGGTCGACAATTTCGCGAATAACCGAAAATACCGTTGGAGCCCGCGAGCGCATCTCTTCAGAAGAGATAGGGCCCGCTTCTTTGACCTTCAAATCAAAGCCGTCTTCACGCTTTGAAAAATTCGCAATATGGGGATGATTTTCCAACACAGTTTTGAATGCGGGCAACAGCACCTGTCCCCGCTCATTATAAGCGGTTATCTTGACCAAACGTCCATTTGCTTCAATGCTCAAAGGCGGATCAACGATTGCTGTGTCCCATCTGGTATATCGTCCCGGATACTCATAATTTGATGACAGCACCGCGCCGCGCCGCTGGTTCACACGATCCAGCATATTGCCGATCGCGGTTTCATATTCAGCTGATTTGCTCGTGCGGCTTACAGAGACGCCACCCTGCGTCACATACTTAATCGGGGACGAAACCATTACGTTCTCACTCTTTTACTATGCCTGGGTAAAACATTCCGATCAGGCAAAGAAAAAGCCGCCTGGACAATTCTCCAGCGGCTTTTGACATTTACACAAACGTGACGATACCAAGGCCGCTTCAGCGAACCCAGCACCACCAGATGTTTGTAGCTTTCATTTTCATGGGTTGAAACTAGACTGAAAAATCTGTTCGCGCAACAACAAGATTTGCACCAATTTCAGAAAAAATCCCCTGCCTCAAAGTTGATCTCAAAAGAAGACCCGAACCGGGCGGATTGGTTCGGGCCTTCCGTTGAAATTACCTGGCTTCAACAGGACGCTGACTGCCAGGTACACGTAGCGTTGAGGAATTAGCAGGGGGTTCAACGCGCCGTGTCTCGTTTGCACCAGTCAAATTATCAACAATCTAACCGTGCTGTTATTCAATGAATAACACTATAGGTTGTAGTTGTAAACGAAAGATTAACGGCTTCAGAATTATTCGGATATGCTATTTAACCAAATAAATTCAATAACTTATGATTTATGAATGAAAAATAATGATGAAATTTTCTAAATCCTGCCCGTTGACTCAACGCGAAACACAACCAATAGGCGAATCAAACAAACTGAATCAATATTGCATTTGTGCGATGAACCCGATTGACTGAAACTATTCAACAAACAGGGAGATGAAAATGAAATTCACGGGCGGATGTTATTGCAAGGCTTTGAGATACGAGGCCACGGAGGAACCAAAAATACAATCTCAATGCCACTGCCGCGAATGCCAATATATTTCAGGCGGTGGCCCGAACTATTTCATGCTCGTCCCTGTTGACCATTTCACTTACACAAATGGTGCTCCAGCCACCTTCGCCAGAACAGACATTGATAGCGCTGTAACAAGAGAATTCTGCATAACCTGCGGCACCCATATCGCCACCAAAAGACCAGGTCTGGGAATGGTCATTCTCAAAGCGGGTAGCCTGGACGATCCGTCAATTTACGGCAAACCGGGCGCAGCAATCTATATTTGCGATGCGCAACCCTATCATCATATACCGGGCGATATTCCAAGCTTTGACAAATTGCCGAAACGCTAACGCTTAGCGATCAAGCACGTCACGCATTTCAACCAGGTTTGAGCGCACGCGCAACAGATCAAAGCCGATGGATTCCATGTGAGACTTTACGATGCTGGATCCGCTACCGTTCACAACGACCATCGGTCTCGTCTTCAGAGCGTCTTCAAGCTGAGCCAATGTCCGCGTCCACAAGGTATTCAAATTACGCTGTTGGAACACATCCCGAAAGTCACTTTGCATGGCTGCCAGTATTCCGTAATAGCCATATAGCTGGCCATAGGCGAACCAGAAGCGATCGTCAGCGCGACGATCAAAACCCATAAAGCCCGCATCTTCCATTCGCCTTTGCAGAATCTCAGAAGTCGAACCAATATCAGCCGTTACCCGGTCAAGAAACTGCAACAGATTGTCCGCGCGTACATCAAAATCCGCTTTGCAATCAACAAGCTCGGCATTGAAGGCCAAAAGCTTGTTACGCGCATCTTTCAACCGGGCTGTCGTGGAAGGCTGAAAGAAAGGCGGCGTTAGGGTCATCACCCAGGCATCTTCACGATAATTGGCAGATTCACGAGCGTCCTGCAGATTCTGGTTGATCGAAGAGGTTCCGCGAACCCGGCCGAGCCGGTCCACAAGTTCTACCGCGGTTCTACGAACCGTCTGATTAATCCCAAGTTGAAAAGCCGCTTTGTTATCAAAGAAAGGCGTATCTTTCCAATCGACAACAAAGAAAAAGCCCATCTTGTGAAACGGATTGGAAGGCACCCAGGTATCATCGATCACATTGCGCTCGATCAGGTCAGCCGTGACTTGAACCATGGCCGAAGGCGCGCATTTACCATCAGAGTTCTTTTCACCTGCAGCCTGATAGGTTTGGGTAAAATCATACCGCTGCGCATATTTCGGGTCTGTATCGCCCCAGAACTGAGTGATATAGAACAGGTAGAGATAGCCGAAAGCTAGGAACAACAGAATAAGAAATACCGGGATTTTGATAAACCAGCCCTTGCCCCGCAGCCAGTTTCTGAAGGACACAAAAGGCCAGATGAGCCAGGCAACGATTTTGCCAATCCCTCGACCAATCCAATAGAAAATGCGTGAGAAAAAGTCCACGACCGGATCCAACATTCAAAAATTCCTTACCCGTATAATTTAAGTCTCAAGGCGCTCTTGTCTTTCAGATAAGCATCCTTGATAGAATTCACAACATATTCTCGGTAATTTTCAGGCCAGTCCGCATAGGACTTGTAAAATCCCTGCTTGTTGAAAATGAACAGGGTCAGAAAATCAAACCGCAGATATTCCGAAATAAGACGATTGGTAAGCCAAAGGTCTTCGTGCTCGGGATTGGCCCTCGAAATCAGAAACCGATGAGCAGGCCGCACTTCATGCAAATCTATGTTTGACCAATTGCGGGCTTTCTTGCGAACAAATTCGAGCAGCGGCAAAGCCCCGTCCCGCTCGATTGCCTTGGCATTATTGCGCACCCAACTATCGAGCATGCTGTTTGATAACTTGCCAAGATCAATCTTCGGCTCCCGGTCTACCATCATCCCTATAACCAGCATACGTGCCCGCTGCTCCAACAGGCCGGTCTTTTCGATCCAAGAACCGCGAGGCGGATCAACCCGCTTGGTTTCCAATAGGAAACGATAAACAAGAGCGTGGTCATTGATGTCAATATAGGAGACTTCCCAGGGGCGCGACTTGCGAAACCCCTTGATGGCCGGATCAGCAATCACCGTCACCTGACGCTTGTCATTGAAAATATAAACACCGCCAAAATGCGATGTCCAAAAGGCATTGTGCCGGAAGACGACTTCCTTGGGCATCAACTCATTGGTCGAAATATCTCCGGTGACCTTAACTGTGTCGACCATTTTTTGAAGCATCTCATTGTCTTGCCAGGCGTCCGGCTCTTTCAGCAATTTCTCGATCATCACCTGCAAATCAGCCGACTTGCCCAAAAGGTCCGATGAAGTGGAAAGCTTGAACTCGACCTGTTCAATCGACAAAAGATCTTCCAGATTGTCGACCTCGTTCACACTGTCTTCAATCTCGCCATACAAGACATCCTTGATCGTGATCGCAAAAATCTCGCGCGTGTTTTTCTCGAAGAAATTCAGCATCAATTCTTCGGTATTGGAGAATTTCGTATGCACCACCGGCAGATCAACCTGCGCTGGGGTGAGAATAATAAACCGTCGATTAACGCCATTGGGATCAAGATATTCCTGATCATCCAGTTCATTGGCCACCTCCGGCGAGAATCCGGTCATATCAATCGAGAACGATTTCAACTTGACCGGCTTGTGGCCAAACCCCTTCAGCGCATTGTTATATCGCTCAATCAGATGCGGCTCATCCACCGTAAGCAGATTGCCAAAGATCAGATGGTTTTCGAGAAGGCGTTTCAAATCCTCAAGCCCCCCAATGCCCATCAGTCTTCATCTTCTGTATCCGCTCGACAGCCTTTTCGCGCTGGCGCTCGCGGCGGATGATTTCTTCCACAGCGGCATTGTCTGATTTATCCGTGTAGCGGAATTCTGAGTCCGCATAGCGGTTAATCTCCTGCATCACCATGTCGATGGTAAACGGTCCGCGCAGATCCTCAATCATTGCTTTCTTGTCGTCATAAGGTTTGTGCAAGAAGGTTTCCGGCTTTTCGAACCACTCATCCGGCAGGTCAATATCCATCGCCCGCATCTTGATCGCATCGGTAATGTTCTTGATAGCGCGGCCCGTAAAGCGCGGCTCGGCCAGTTTGATCATGTGTAGATAGGTTCCCACATCAGCCATCGATTTCATCTTGCCGTTATCTTTCATGAAACGGTCATAGACTTTTTCCAGTCCTTCTTCCTGGGGTTTGGAGTGCTGCTCATAGGCAACGGAGACCGCCTTTTCGATGATCTGCGCCTCAAACAAAGTATGATCACCCAGCGGAATATTGTGGTTCTTGCCTGCGAGCAGCGCAAAAATGTCGATGTAGTCATCGCGTGTTTGCGGGCCATCAACCAGCCACCGCGCCCCTGCCCTTTGGCGCAGGGCATCATCCACATTTTCCGGGTAATTCGAGAACATACCGAAAGAGCAATTGCCACGCACAACGGTCGTCGCCCCGGCAAAGCTTTCCATCAAGACGGCAGTCACTTCCTGCTGTCCTGCTGACGCACGATCATCGGACCGCTTGGCGGCCACTTGGTCAATATCGTCAACGGTCCCAAAACCAATGGTGCGCGGGTTCAACACATTGTTGACGAACTGCTTACAGTTTTGACCGGATTTGCCTTGATAGGATGAAATCTGGTCAACGCCAAAATTTTCATAGTGAAAGCCATAACCCGCCATCTGACAGTAATCATTGATCATGCCGGCAATCATCTGGATCAGGATGGTCTTACCTGTGCCCGGTGCACCGTCGCCGATAAAGGTGAAGACGAAACCACCGAGCTCAACGAATGGATTGAGCTGGCGATCAAAGTCATAGGCCATCAGCATTTTGGCCTGCTTCATCGCCTGATATTTGGCAATGTGGTTGCCTATGATCTCATTGGGTTTCTTGAACTGCATTACCAGCGGCTTGACCTTTGCCCCCGGCACATCGTCAAAACCGTTGAGTTCAAACCCGTCGCTATCAAGTTTCAGATGCACGCCTTCAAAAGCGGTCAATCCGGTAAAGCGGGTCTTGCGGGACAAAAGATCCGCAAGGCAAGATTCGCTCGCCTCACGAATGCGCGTCAACAACACGCTGTCATCAGGCGATGAGGAAGCGGCAGACTCAAGACAGGCAACCAGTCCTTTCAGCGCATCATTCGGTGAAGAAAAATCAAAGCTCGGCGGCTCAACATCGCTTGTCGGCTCGCCCACGGCTTCGATCATTTGTTTGACATAGGCTGCCGCCGTAAAGGCGCTCACATAGGCTGACGCCTCCAGCATGGAGCGATAACGCTCGGCCTTTTCACCTTGCAGCGGAGCCGATGCGTTTTCATTGCGCAGGGCATCCATGCCCGTTTGCTTGGCGTAAATATCAGCGACCGCCAGCGCAACAGCAATTGCCCGGCGCGTTTTATACAGCACATTATGCTGGGCAATGGACAACATATTGTCCCCGGGAGAAATCGCGTTCAACACAGCTGCCAGTTCAACACTGCGAGAGGATTTTTGACCCGCAGTTGAAACCGTTGGCACAAAGCGGCGACGCGTCCCGGCAATCTCCGTGCTGCTTTTCGACTTCGCCGCTTCAACAACCGCCGTCTTGGTCACCAGACTTTGAGCCGTTGCCAAATGCTTTTGAATGTCTTCTTCACGAAGGGTGGTTAGGCCGATATCCATTAGTTTCTCCGTTTAGAAATTCCGCAAAACCTGATTGCCGGAAATCACATGCGTTTTGTAATCTTCAAAAATCTTGTCCGCTTCGCCTGAAGCAAATACCGCTTGATAGGCCTCATGGGGCACAAGGGCATGGCGCTCAAAGGCCGAGACGCCCATACGGGCCGCATCGAGATTATTCGTGTTGATATGAAACTCTTCCCGGGCCGGATCACCGCCCCATAGCCCCCATTTTGCAGGCTTTTCATGGACGGAATAAATCTCCTGCAAAGTCCAGGTCAAAAGCCAGCGATTTTCTTCCCGCTTCACTTTTTTCAATATCTCATCAACGCGTTGTCCATGATCTGTGATATCCGCATGGTAAAACGGCCCAAGCACAAATCGCCTCACCTGCTTTGGATGCAGATGATCAAAATCATGATCCATGCTGGTGGCAATGGTGGAAAGCGTCAGAGAGTAAGCTGAGTTCTTATCGCAAAACTCATCAAATTTACTGGCAAGTTGCGGGTTAAGCAGACCATCCACCGGAAGCGGAATTTCCACATCCTTGTTCAGCTTGCCGTCCTTGCTGACAAGTGTCTTGATCATATCCTCGGAAGAGTCTTCAACCGCTGCCATATAAACCAGAGGCAAATTGGAGGCCCCGTCAAAATAGCCCCAGTGAACAATGTAGTAGGGCCGTTTGGTATTGGGATTGACCGAGACACGAACCGTACGCGGCAGGACCAGTGGCGAGAAATGCGCACCATCTTGAACAGCTTGCAAATAGCGCCGCTCCGCCATGGTACGTTGAAGCGCTATCGGCATAGCCTTTTTGTGCAAAATAAAGTCGACCATCTCCCGGCGAATTTGATCTTCACTCTGCAACTCACTCAGACGTTTTTTCGCACCTTTGCGGTCATTCTCCAGATCCAGCACATTTTGAAAAGCCGGAAAACCGCTTTCCGATTGTGAGACACGAAACTTTTCTGCAAAGGCCAACCTGTGGTTCCAGCTATCAAACGAACCGCGTAATCGCTTTAGATACGAAGCAACAACCGCGCCAACCAGCTCATGCTGATAAAGCGGAGAGTCTTCCTCGCGCAGATACGTATCCAGCCCGTCCAACGCATCGTCTATAGCGTTGAAATAGCGTTTAACCGGAGCGGAAATTTTCTGCATGTCAGGCTACCTCCCTGACAATACCACTTAGCTTGATGCCTTCAGATAATCAGCTGAATTATGCTTCCGCAGCACATCATCAAAGCGGCGTGCAAAGGCGTCATCAGCCAGTTTCTTGCGGCGCTGAATATCCTTTGTGGAAAGCATATTCTTCTCATGCATTTCCAATAGGTCACCGATGTGAGATTGAGCCGCAGCGCCAATCCCTGCCATAGTTTCTTCAGCAGCCGTATCAACCTTGTTGCCAAGTGTATTGATCTTGTGGGCAACGTCTTGTTGGGCCGCAGTCTTCAATGAGTCTTCCAGCGCCTTGTAGAGGACAACCCTCTGCTCTGTATCAATCTCAAGCTTGTTGATCAGCGTTTGTTGAGCCGCAATCTGGTTATTCAGCGAATCCACAAATGTCTGGAACATGGAAGTGTAGCGCTCAAGCGTTTGGCTCTCGGCCAACAGCTCCTGTTCTCTTGCCTGCTGCTGATTATACTCCGTCGCCATCGACGAGCGTTCGCTCTCAAGTTTAGTGCGCTCTTTTTGATTGGTAGAAGCGGAAATCTTGTTCTCGATATCCAACAGCAGAGGATTGAGTTCTTCAATACGCGCCTGGGTCGTTTCAAGATTGGTCATCGTATCATTGCGACGCTCAAGAACTTTTTTCAAAGAAGTCTCAGAGGCGGCATACCGGTTTTCAAGCGCGCCCTTTTGCGCTTTCAATATGCCGATGATCTTATCTGATTTACCCAGTAGCTCTTGCAGGTTTCCGGCAAGAGACATGTTGCGCACCCGGTCAGAACGCATGCGCTGCATACGCTGCTTTGAGAAAATACCGATAAATTTCTCCCAGCCCGTATAGCTCTTCATGCTTTCAAATTCAGCACCAAAGACATTCGTTGCGTCTTCAAGGCCAATGATCAAATCAGCAATATTGCCTTCCATCACACCTTGTTGGCGCAGCACATCTTCGATCCGCGCATTTTCTATATCAAAATCGACCTCACCGATTGTCTCGGTTTTGGCCAGCTTTTCCAAAATAATGCCGCTTTGGTCGAGCTTGGTGCGCATTTCCTCAACGGTTTGGCGCGTCTTTTCAATCTCGGCATCAAATTTTTGCAAATCGGACATTTGGAAAATCCCTTCTTGATCAATCCCCATGAGGAACGGAATAAATGTTCAAATAAAATCAGTTGCTCACAATATAGGTGGCTTTAGCCTCAATTTGAAGCGCCATTTGTCCGAATTCAACCAGATTACAAAAAGATAATGCTGGCATAGGCCAATCACTCATCTGCAAACAGATATGCCGGTATTAAGGCCAGCAGGGCAAACAGGCTCGCGACAAATGCCATAAAACCAAAATACCACATTTTTCCGGCTAGCACATTTTCAGCATAAGAGGCCGCAAACACTTCCTTGAAATGTCCTGTCGTGAAATAGGCACCAAGCGCAAACAGGATTAGCACAAGCGAAAAAATGCCCAGGGTCTTGCTGCGTCCGCCACTGATAAGAAGTAATATCAAGGCAACAACGAAACCTATGCCCATGCCAATCCAGTTGACCATGGAAGACCAAAAAGGATGGGTCAGAATGCCGGTCCAGAATCCAAAATACTCTATAAGAAACAAGATGCTGGCTGCGAAAAACAATCCGGCAAGATTAGATGGTGAAAAGACCTTCATGGGCATCTTTCGATTGATTGATCAGTCAAGACTTTAAAGCATCGCAGAGTAGCTGCCTACAACTCTATCGGCTGGCCGTGGGGCGTTCTGGCAGCAGCTGCCAGCCATTCATGATCGCGTTTTCCCCGCGCCTCAGCATTTGCGATGCCTTTTACTTCAACCACCTCTTCGAGCGTCGCCATCCAGACCTGATAATAGGTTCGCGGTTCGCCTGCCCTTGTATTTGCTTCAAGTGCAGCACCAAACCGCTCTGCCCATTGCGGCCAGGTGAACAATCCCTGCTCATTCAAGGCAACAGCCATGGCAAACGCACGGGCCTCCCAAGGTTCGGCAAATACCGCATCGCCGCATTCCCGGGGGATGGAAGGAACTGCCTTCAATGCTTCCTGGGAAGTTGATTTATCCATTGGAAAGATAAGGCTCCCAGCAATCGACGGTAACTAAGTGGCTTCCGGCACCAAACAATTCACTGGCCAAAAACTCAACCGTATAAAGCCATTGCGGGTTTTCGCCTTCGCCTTTGGCATTGCTGTCAGGAAATACATGTGCACCGTTAATATGAATTATCTTTCCAGCCTTGCCCCTTGCATAGCGCGGCAAGCGCGTATGGCCTGATGGCTGTTGATTGATCGTTTGAACCTCATCACCAATTGCAAAGCGTGGCGAAGTACTTGTCTCGCGGCTGGTGGGGCCACCGATCTTCAAAATCTCCGCAGCTCGCTTTGGATCCGGCGCCGGGCGAACGGTTTCAACAGGAGGCATGCTCATCCTGCCCGTTTCAAGTTCGTGCTCGGTAATCATCTGCCGCTCCAGCATCAACTGCTCAAGCGCAGCCAGCCAAATCTGATAATAACTGCTAGAGAGATATTCAACCGGTGGCAGGCTTTCACGTTTGAAACGCGAAGCATCAATGTTCCACATGCCCGTAAAACCCATCGCTACCGTAATTGCCATGGCCCTCTTTTCCCACTCCCCGTGGAACAATGGTTCATCAATCTCGGCATTGATAGGTCCGTAGCAATGCATACCACCCATATCATGCGGGCCGTTCATTTCGCTTGCTCCGGATTCAGAGCCAGCCCTGTTCCGATCATAGAGTCCCGCGTTACCAACTCGGCAAGCTTATCCTCGCTCCAGCCGTCTGTTCCGGTAGGGCGTTCGGGGATCACAAGATATCGCAACTCAGCAGTAGAATCCCATACCTTGATCTTCTGGCCTTCTGGCAGTTGAACTCCAAACTCTGCAAGAACTGCATGAGGTTCCATCACGGCCCTTGAACGATAAGGCGCAGACTTGTACCAGACAGGAGGAAGGCCCAATACCGACCATGGATAACAAGAACATAAAGTGCAAACGACCATATTGTGTATCTCGGGCGTGTTCTCGACAATCCGCATATGCTCACCCTGACGACCGGAAAACCCTAATTCGCCAATGGCTTTTTTCGCGTCCTCGCGAAGCCGAATGAGATAATCAGGATCACTCCAGGCTCTTGCGACAACCTGCGCCCCATTGCGTGGCCCAACCCGCGTCTCATAGGTCTCGACGATCTCATCCAGCGTTTCAGGCTTCACATAACCTTTTTCAACCAGAAGAGATTCCAGCGTGCGAACCTTAAGGTCCATTTCATCCAAATGGGAATGGTCATGGTGATGATCGGTATGGTCGTGTATTTTGCTCATAATCAATCTTTGTGAGGTATTTCAATTCGGCGCAAGAGCGAATTTTGAAAGATGTAAAATCACTTTAAATTAGCCTTTGAAACCGACCATATCTTCCGACGGCCAACGCCCGGTTTCCTCTTCAAAATGTCGGCGGCACAAGGAAACATATTTATCATTTCCACCGATCACGACCTGATCGCCATCCCGTACAACATTGCCATCAGGCCCAAGCCTGACAACCATAGTCGCCCTGCGTCCGCATCGGCAGATAGTACGCACTTCCCGCATCTCGTCAGAAATAGCCAAAAGCGCCTGGGACCCGGGAAATAGTTTACCCTGAAAGTCCGTACGCAAACCATAGCACATCACCGGAACGCCAAGCCGGTCCGCGACCCTTGCCAATTGCCAAACCTGAACTTCATTCAGGAATTGCGCCTCATCCACGAAGATGCAATGCAACCGATCATGTTCCAGATGGTCTTTGATCTCCAGATAAAGATCTGAGTCTTTATTGAAAGTTCGCGCCTGAGATGTCAGGCCAATCCGCGAGCCAATATTGCCCGCACCTGCTCGATTATCAAAACTTGCTGTATAGAGTAGTGTGTTCATACCGCGTTCGCGATAATTATAGGATGCCTGAAGCAGCAAAGTCGATTTGCCGGCATTCATTGTTGCATAATGGAAATAAAGTTTGGCCATCTGACATCCTGTTTATCAGCAGATAAAAAGCGGGATAAATCAAATTCCTGCAAGCGTTTTGCAGCTTTCTCCACAACCAAACATTTTTATATTAGAAATTATTCAGGGGTCGCGAACCCACTGCGCGACCCCTGAACACCGCATACCAGCGGCTGCCCCGGTGACCCCAATCACCGGAATTCAAAAAATATCAATTACGCTACTTTTGCTTCACGATCTGATTTTGCAATACGGCTAAATTCCCGAATATAGCCCATGGTTTTGGTAGCATTTTGAGGTTTGCCAAAAAGATAACCTTGCCCTGCATGACAGCCAAATTGCTTGAGGCTTTCTGCCTGATTGATCTCTTCAATTCCCTCAGCAACCACGGTCAGATTAAGGCCCGCGCACATTTCCAGAATCGCTCTAACAATATGTTCGGCTGGCTTGTCCTCGCCAATGGCCATGATAAAGGCGCGGTCAATCTTCACTTTGTCGAGTTTCAATTCGCGCAGCCTTCCAAGGCTCGATTGCCCGGTACCAAAATCATCCATCGAAATTCTAACGCCGGCATCATGCAGCTCCTCAATGATCTTTGCGGCGATTTCAGGATCAGACATCATGGCCGTTTCCGTCACTTCAATTTCAAGGCGATTTGGCGATAGCCCCGCACGTCTGATTGTTTCCAATATCGCTTCGGCAGTAGTCGGATCAACCAATTGAGTGCTGGAAAGATTGAACGACAAAAACAGGTCATCGGGCCAGTCCGCGGCTGTTTTGGCAGCTTGCAGCAACAAGACTTCCGTTAAGGGTGCTATAATGCCTCTTTCTTCTGCAAGCGGAATAAATTTCGCCGGAGAGACAAAGCCAAGTTCCGGGTCAATCCAGCGCGCCAGCGCTTCGAACCCAAGAAGACTACCGTCCTGAAGTGAAATAATAGGCTGATAATGTGGTGATATATTATTGTCGGCAATGGCCCCACGCAATGCTTGTTCAAGGATAGCATTCTCACGAACCGTGTTTTCAATTTCTGAGGAGTAAAGCGTCAAACGACCACGGCCTTTTCGTTTGGAATGATAAAGCGCTGTTTCAATCGAGGCGATCACCTTGTCAAAATCATCTCCCGCATCAGGATAGAGAGCGAAGCCAAAGGAGCCTGACAAACGAACGCTGGAACCATCAATATCAAATGGCGCAAGCAATACGTCTTGCAATAATTTGCCCAATCTCAATACATTTTCCGGGCTTCCAGCATTTGGCAAAATGAAAGCGAATTCATCCCCACCATAACGAAATACAAAGCCGAACTCTTCAACCGCTGCACGCAACCGCATCGAGCATTGCTGGATCAGGCGGTCCCCGCCTTCAAAACCAAACAGATCATTGATCGGTTTCATCCCGTCAAGATTGACAATACCAACAGCAAATTGTGTATCATTATCCGATATTGCGAGGTCACACTTCGCGGAAACTGTTTTGAATTTTTCGACAAAGCGCATCTTGTTACCAAGCCCTGTCGCCTTGTCGGTAAAACCTAATATGACGGTTCCGGCTTTTGGGTTTTCAATTGCCACTTCTTTGGGCATTTGAGCTGCGGCCTCTTCTGTCGGAACAGCTGTTTTTTCCTTGTCCGTTAACGACGGTTGAGAAAGTTTTTCAATTCTGGAGGTCACGTAAACCAGGCTGATGGCAGACAAGGCAGAAGTAGCACCGAAAATCGGCTTCATTGCCGCAAGAAACGGAATATATTCAGCGAAAAGAAAGCAAAAACCCGCGACCAAAAGGGTTGCAGCAGAGCCATTTTTTGACAAATGAATATAGTCAATCCAGCTTTTTTTCGACTTTGAAACATTAGTTTCGGGCGAATTTACCTGTTCCATTGCAACCCCACAGTGCATTTATTGCTGGTTGGGAGCATAGTAAGAAAAGTAAACGGTATCGTTTATAAAGACTCAAAAACTGCCATTTTAACAAATATTAGAACGCTTTTTACCCTCTATGGTTAGCAAAACCCTAACGCCAGTCGTTTTCAGGAAGATCACGATCATCCCCTGAATCGATATCAACATCATTGTCCTGATGTCGGGCCTGTCCACGGAAATTTCTGGCAAAAAGATAAAGTTCAACCGACCCTTCCCGTGAAGCGGGCGGCTTGACATGATGAACTTCCTGAAAGTTCGCTTTCAGCAATTTCAGTAGATCGCCCTCCGTGCCGCCCTGAAAAGTCTTGGAAAGAAAATGGCCTCCGGGTTTTAAAACCTTCAAGGCAAAATCAAGCGCAACCTCCACAAGATGCATGGTTCGAATATGGTCCGTGCGTTTGTGTCCGGTTGTAGGAGCCGCCATATCAGACAGGACAACATCCGGCAGATGGCCACCTAAGGCTTCCAACAAGGCATCCGGCGCATCATCATCCAGAAAATCTTTCATCAGGATCGTTGCCCCTGGCACTTCTATCATTTGAAGATAGTCAATACCGACAACGGTCACGTCTTCCGGTTTCGAACCGGTACGTTCCACACAGACTTGCGTCCAACCACCCGGCGCCGCGCCAAGATCAATGACCCGCTTTCCCTTTTTCAGGAAGTTGTAGCGATCATCCATTTCTTTGATTTTATAGGCTGCCCGCGAAGCATAGCCCTCGGCTTTTGCCTGCAAGACATAAGGATCATTCAATTGGCGGTGAAGCCACAATGTGGAAGAGAGTTTGCGGCCCCGGGCGGTTTTGACCTTTGTATGCATCATCCGGTTGGCACTGCCCGATTTGCCTCCAAGCTTCGCACCGCGCTCCTTGTCAGCTGGCTTTTTCGAACCCGCCTTTGCAGGCTTGCCTGCATATCCCTTTACCGTGTTACCAAGAGATTTGCCGGTGGAATTTCTGCCGGAGCCACCAGTTTTTTTCTTCTGGCTCATTGTGTTTTTCCTTTTCCAGGGGCCCTTCCTTCAGCGTCCCTTTGCTTGTTTCTACCTTGAGCAGGGTTACCGCCCCTGGGACCGCTAGATTTATTCCAATTGCCCGGTTTAGGCGGAAGCCACGCTGCATCGCGGTCCATCAATTGCGTCAAAATCCCCTCGCGTAATCCGCGATCAGCTACACGCAGTCGATTGCTCGGCCAAGTTCTGCGGATTGCTTCCAATATCGCGCATCCCGCCATTACAAGATCTGCCCGCTCGGTTCCGATACAAGGACTGAGAGACCGTTGACGATAATCCATTGCTAGCAGGTCCTGAATGACTGTATCGACCTGATCACCGGACATCCACAGACCATCGACCAGCCGTCGCTCATAGCGTGGTAAACCCAAGTGAATACCAGCAAGCGTTGTGACAGTCCCTGATGTACCCAGAAGGTGAACCCGGCCATTTTTCCAGATGCGATCCAACAGGTCTTTACCATCAAAATGATGCAGATAGTTTTGAACCTCCGTAATCATCGCTTGAAAAACCTCTCGATTGACCGTTTTGCCACCATGGCGTTCAGCCAAAGTTACAACGCCAACCGGAACCGATGTCCACGAAACGATCTGGTCCGCTATACGCTTGCGTTTGCCCTGGCGGTTTACCAAAACCAGTTCCGAAGACCCGCCCCCGATATCAAACAAGACCGCGGCATCGGCTTTTCGGTCCATCAATGCGCCACACCCTTCAGCGGCCAGATAGGCCTCTGTCTGGCGGTCGATTATTTCCAGATCAAGTCCGGTTTCGGCTTTGACGCGGGTAAGGAACGCTTCGCCATTTACCGCCTGTCGGCACGCTTCCGTCGCAATGAGCCGATGGCGTTTGATATTGTGCGACAGCATTTTCTCTGCACAAATTTTCAGCGCTTCTATCGCCCTATCCATGGCTTGGTCGGACAGCCGCCCGCTATGGGCAAGCCCCTCACCCAGTCTTACAATTCTGGAAAATCCGTCAATCACGCGAAAGCGGCCCCGTTCCTGAGGAATGGCTACCAACAAACGGCAATTATTTGTACCAAGATCAAGAGCGGCATAGAGCATCTGTTCGCCGCGCTTATGATAATGACCTCTTTGGCGACGATTGGCATTTTGTTTTTGATTTTGGCTTTGAGACGTTGGTGAAACAATCGCGGCTGCTTCTTCCGCTTCTTTTTCCTTCGGCGAATAAGCTACGTTTGGCGCAGGTTTGATCGGCTGGCGAATGTTTCGCATATTCTGCGAGCTGCCTGAACCAAATTGATCATTTGTTCGCTTTTGTCCACCGCGACGCCTATTTCTCCGGCGTTTGGACACAGGAATACCCTCGCCGGGGCCATCAGCCACCTGCACGCCAGTATTCTCACGGTTCGTTACAACCGGGGCATCACTAGAAGTCAGGGCGGAACGATTTAAATCGCTCTTGCCACCATCATTGCGCCTGTTACGGCGCGTTCGTTTCCGGCCATTACCGGGCTGCTTTGCGTCCAATTGCGCAAAGCCTCCAGTAGATTTTCCAAGACCATCAGCCCCTGCGGCGTTTTCCGCCGATGAACCCTCTGATCGACCGTTGTTTTGAAAAGTCGAACTTGTGCCATTTGCCTGTTCATTCTTTTCTCTATTCTGACGGTTGCGCCCTTTCCCCTTGCGGCTGTTTAGCCTGGGAAATCTGCTCAATCCTACACCTTCTGACCGGAAGCATGTTCCGATAGCTCTTGTTTCAAGTTGAGACAAAACTAACACCGGATTCTGTCAACGCAAAGCAGAATTATTAAAAACATCCAAAACCAGCTTCGCAAATTTCAGCTACACACGAAAAACGGTCAGAGATAAGCTCGAAAATTGCGCTCCCTGAAACCACCTGCAGTATTTCCAACTGCTAACCGATGTGAAAATCCAGATCCAAAAACGGGTATATTTTCAGACAACAAAATGTAACTAGGTCAGGACCCAT
>JBAUHS010000060.1:0-16876 GCA_049680405.1 Salaquimonas sp.
CCCCTTATATTGTCAGAAGCTTCCAAAAGCTGAAGACGCTTGGGAGCGCTTAGCTCAGTTGGTAGAGCAACTGACTTTTAATCAGTAGGTCCAGGGTTCGAATCCCTGAGCGCTCACCATATCACTCACTTTTCCGCCATAACTGATTTAAGCCGCGCATAATATGTGACTACATGCCAGTGGTAACAAAGCATTGCTTTTGTTACTTCTTTACATTCATCCAGTCACAGAAGTCCCGATAATTGTAAGAGAAATGAATATGTCCAAAAGATACAAATATGACAGTATGACAGCGCAAGAATTTCGCATCGCGCTCAATGGACTGGATATGCCATATATGGAGTTCTGTCGGTTAACGGGAGCTAACGAACGCACGGTTAAAAAGTGGCTTGAAAACGAGCAAGACATACCACCTTGGGCATCCCTTGCGCTTCATCTTTTCAAGAACTCGCCTAACGGCACCAAGGACGCGGATGCCTGGGCAGCCAAAAATGTTCAAAGCGACACCGAGCAACCAGGCATTCGATATCCTTACCAAAAGCCCTGAAACAACAGGATCTTTTCTGAATTCCATTGGGGGCTCAACTCAATTGGGCCAACATTATGCTTTCATGAATGCTAAATTTACTACCAGTTGATCCTCTAATAGCAACTTAATGCCGTTCTGGAGCAATTGGATGACTTCACTTCAAATTAGATATGCCATATCCCTGTTGGGATAATATTTGTGATGAGATCAAGCCTGACTATCGACATTTCGTCGAACAATGGTTTATTTAGCCTCTGAATTCAGCTTCACATCAGTGGGAGAAAAAATGAGCTGCATATTTGTTCAATTAAGGTGCAAACCGGGAACAGCCTATAAGGTTGCAGACAAACTTTATGAGCGGGAAATCATTTCCCAGCTCTTCTCCACCAGTGGCGAGTGGGATTTGATCGCGCAAATCTATCCGCCTAAAGATGTTGATGTGGGGCAATGGGTCAACGACAATATTCTCAATGTGGAAAATATAGACCGTTCACTTACCACGCTCACATTCAAGGCATTTTAACCAATCAACTTTTTTTTCATGATCCTCAGGAGGGACAACCAATGAAAAGACTAATAGCCGCTGCGCTTGCCACTTCAATGCTCACCTCACCTGTATTCGCTAACGAGGTCAAAGTGGGCTTTGTCACCACACTGACAACCGGAGCAGCCTCAATCGGCAAGGATATGGAAAAAGCCGTAAACCTGGCCATCGAGCATATGAGCGGCAAAATGGGTGATCTCGACCTAAATGTCATTTTTGCTGATGACGGTTTCAAGCCAGAGACCGGAAAGCAGGTGACCGACAAATTGGTTAAACAGGACGATGTAGATTTTGTAGCCGGTTATATCTGGAGCCATATCCTCCTGGCCTCCCGCAATTCTGTTCTGGATGCAGACAAATTCCTGATTTCCGCCAATGCGGGACCATCAGCAATTGCTGGCAAACTTTGTCACGAAAATTTCTTCTCCACTTCCTGGCAAAATGACCAAACTCCCATGGCGATGGGTGAGGTTCTCAACCAGCAGGGCGTAAAGTCTCTTTACATAATGGCTCCTAATTACGCAGCCGGTAAAGACATGGTTGCTGGCGTTGAACGCACTTTTAAAGGCGAAATCGTTGGCAAAGACCTGACAAAATGGGGCGCCGATGCGCAGCTGGATTTCTCCGCTGAACTTGCCAAGGCGAAGGCGTCCGGCGCGGAAGGTATCTTCGTGTTTTATCCAGGAGCTGCCTCCGGCGCATTTGTAAAACAGTATCAACAGGCAGGCCTCAAGGACGTGCTTCCACTTTATACCGTATTCACCGTGGATGCGCTCAGCCTACCCAAAATGCAGGCAGCTAATTTCGAAAGCGTATTGGGCTCAAAGATCACCCAGCAATGGGACCCGACTTTGGACAATGAACAGAACAAGCGTTTCGTAGCTGACTTCCGCAAGAAATATGGATCTTATCCATCTTTTTATGCGGCCCAAGCCTACGACGCTCTCTTCCTGATCAAATCGGCGGTCGAGGCCGTTGGCGGTGATTTGACCAACAAGGATGGTATTCGTGCAGCAATGAAATCTGCCAATTACGAAAGCGTTCGCGGAAAATACACTTACGGCAACAACAATATGCCAATCCAGAATTTCTATATGCGCGAAGTGGTTAAGGATGAAGAAGGTAATTGGACAACCAAAGTCTCCGCGACTGTCTATGAAGCCAATCAGGACCCATATGCAAGTGAATGCCCTTTGAAATAAGGTTTCATTGTATTATTTGAAATGATGATTAGAGGTCGGAACGCTTCCGGCCTCGCTTTTTAAGCATCGAAACGGCCCTTGAATGGATTATTCTCTTCTCCTTGTTCAAACCTTGAATGGATTGCAGCTGGGTCTGCTGCTGTTTCTGGTCGCCTCGGGCCTGACGCTCGTGTTTGGAATTCTGGACTTTGTTAATCTTGCCCATGGCTCGTTATATATGGTGGGTGCATTCATCTGCGCGAGCCTGACATTTGGCCTGGGCAGTTTCCCGTTGGCAGTTTTGATCGCCCTGCCCTTGACGGGTTTGGTCGGCTATCTTGTCGAAAAATACGTGGCACGAAGACTTTACGACAAGGATCACCTGCAGCATGTCCTTGGAACCTTCGGCCTCATACTGGTGTTTGATACATTGACCCATATGATTTGGGGACCTCAGGGTATAGCCATCCCCCTTCCTCTTTGGCTTGACGGCCAAATCGAGATTACTCAAAACGTATCATTTCCTGTCTATCGGTTATTGATCATTGCCGCAGGCCTGCTCTCTGCAGGTGGTCTCTACTGGCTGGTTAACCGAACCCGCACAGGCATGCTGATCCGGGCCGGCGCATCAAATCGCACAATGGTATCGGCTTTGGGAATTGATATCCAAAGTCTCTTTGCCCTTGTCTTTGCCTTGGGCGCTATGCTCGCCGGACTGGCCGGAATGCTGATCGCGCCCATCACCGAAGCGAAAATCGGCATGGGCAATGACATCATCATCACCGCATTTGTTGTCATCATTGTCGGAGGTATCGGTTCGGTAAAAGGTGCATTCATTGCAGCGATAGTTATCGGTTTAATCGACACGCTTGGTCGCTCGTTCCTCGATGATTTTTTCAAACTGTTCATGGAATCCAATTCAGCAGAAACATCAGCACCGGCGGTTTCTGCCATGCTGATTTACTTATTGATGGCGCTGATTCTTGCATTTCGACCTCAGGGCCTGTTTCCGCCCAAGGTGCGATGAATGTTTGATAAGATCACATCATCGAAACTGACTTTGCTGGTGCTTGCCCTATTGGCAGTTCTACCACCTGTATTCATTTGGACCGGCAACGCCTTCTATGTGGACCTCGCTACTCGCTTGGTCATTCTGGCGATTGCCGCAA
Organism: Salaquimonas sp.; assembly: GCA_049680405.1. Taxonomy (GTDB): domain Bacteria; phylum Pseudomonadota; class Alphaproteobacteria; order Rhizobiales; family Rhizobiaceae; genus Salaquimonas. Next base: position 3,424 of record JBAUHS010000060.1, read on the forward strand.
CCAGCCTCAACCTTATCCTTGGCTATGGCGGCCTGGTATCCTTTGGCCATGCTGCCTATCTTGGCATTGGAGCTTATGCCGTCGGCATTCCGGTGTATCATGAGACCTATGGCGCCTTTGAAATCGTCGCAAGCTATGGCGGCCTGTTTCATTTTGTGCTTGCTGTCGTAGCTGCTGCTTTGTTTGCCCTGTTCACAGGCGCTATTTGCCTTCGCACCAAGGGCGTCTACTTCATCATGATCACAATGGCCTTTGCGCAAATGCTATTCTATCTTCTCGTTTCCATAGAAGAATATGGCGCGGATGATGGCCTTGTAATCGACACGCGGTCCGAGCTTTCCCTGATCAATTTCAATGACCCGCTTCAGCTGTATTTCTTTTGCCTCGCATCCCTCGTCATCACAATGACCCTGGTACGAATGATCATTCATTCACGCTTTGGCATGGTGTTGCGAGGGGCGAAAGGCAATCAAGAGCGCATGATCAGTCTTGGCTACAATGTCTATCTCTATCGCCTTACAGCCTATGTCATCTCCGGTGCACTTTGCGGCTTTGCCGGCGCATTGCTCGGCAATTTCACCACCTTCATATCACCAGAAATGATGGCCTGGTCCCGCTCTGGCGAACTGATGTTCATGGTGATATTGGGCGGTGCAGCTACAACCCTTGGCCCGCTATTGGGATCTGCCGCATTCATCTTGATTGAGGAGATTCTCTCAAGTTTCACAATCTATTGGCATTTACCCTTCGGCCTGATGTTGATGGCGGTCGTTCTTTACACCAAGGGCGGCTTCATGGGCATGCTGTTCTCCAGCGACAAGAGCCCTAAAACTTCGCAGACAGGCAACACAATTGTTGAAGAAGGCAAACGCAATTGAGCGCCCTTCTCACCATTAAAAACCTGCGCAAGAGCTACGGAGGCGTCGTTGCATCTGATGGCATTGATCTCAGTGTTAAGCAAAATGAATTGCACGCTATCATCGGTCCTAATGGCGCTGGAAAAACAACTCTGATCTCACTTCTTTCTGGAGCAGTTTTTCCCGACAGCGGCACGGTCATTTTCAGCGGAAAAAACATCACCCGCCAACCGGCCCACAAAAGGGCCAATGCAGGCATCTCCCGATCTTATCAGATCACAACCCTCATCATGACGATGTCCGTTATCGACAATATAGCCTTGGCTGTTCAGGCTCGCTTGGGCCATTCCTTCAAATTCATCAAGTCGGCCCAGAGCATTCATGAAATTCGTGACGTCGCAAAGGAACATCTTGTACAGGTAGGTTTGGGCCATCGTGCAGATGATCTGACTTCGAACCTTTCCCACGGTGAACATAGATTGATGGAAATCGCCATGGCGTTGGCGAGTAATGCACACTTGATGCTTCTCGATGAGCCGATGGCAGGCCTCGGGCCGGAAGAGTCTGCCCGCATGATTGAATTTCTGAAAACCATCAAAGGCAGCCGAACTATTCTACTGATTGAACATGACATGGATGCGGTCTTTGCGCTTGCCGACAGAATATCGGTTCTGGTTTATGGCAAAATTATCGCTACCGGATTGCCCGATGAAGTACGGTCCAATGAAGCCGTTCAACATGCTTATCTGGGAGACAAATAGCATGCTGACTCTCTCCAATGTGACCGCCCATTATGGCTCCAGTCAGGCTCTGTTTGGTGTGGATATGCAATTCAAGCAAGGCGAGATCGTCACGCTGCTCGGCCGCAATGGCATGGGCAAAACCACGACCATCCATTCCATCATCGGAATTGTGCAGCCTTCTGGCGGGTCTATCACTTTGGACGGTCAAGAACTGGCAGCAATGACTTCATATAAAATCGCCAATCTGGGCATTGGCCTTGTTCCCGAGGGACGGCAAATCTTTCCAAACTTGTCCCTGCGCGAAAATCTGATAGCAACAGCCAGCAATCATCTGGGTGTTTCCGATCCATGGACGATTGAGCGTGTATATACATTTTTCCCAGAACTTGAGCAGCGTCATTCTTCAATGGGTAATTTACTATCCGGCGGCGAGCAGCAAATGCTGGCGATTGGTCGCGCCTTGATGACCAACCCAAAAATTTTGATGCTTGATGAGGCAACTGAAGGGCTCGCCCCCATGATCCGTCAAAAAATTTGGTCCGCCATTACTCGGATCAAAGAGTCCGGTATATCCATCTTGCTGGTGGATAAAAACCTCAAAGACCTGATGAAGATCGCGGACAGACATTTCATCATGCAGCGCGGCAAAATTGTTTGGGATGGTGATTCAAACCAATTGCAAAAGGATGTGTCTGCCAGAGAGCGGTTTCTGGGCGTTTGACAAACTCAGAGCGAAAAAGCCTGACGTGGTATATTGACCGATAGCCTTTTTGTGACTGGCAAGTGAAGCCCTGTATCTGCTAATCCTTGTCTGAATTCTTCCAACCAAAAGTACAGCGCGATCAATGACCTCAGAACTCCCCTATTTTACAGCACTGGTCGCTGGTGCCATCTCTTTCCTGTCGCCTTGCGTATTGCCCCTGGTGCCGCCCTATCTTTGTTACATGGCTGGCGTATCACTCGATACTTTGACGGGCGAAAACCAAGCCAGTGACGTGGCAGCAGCGAAGGCAGCTCAGCGCCGCGCGATACTGCACTCGATCATTTTCGTTCTGGGATTTTCGATTGTTTTCACCGCCCTTGGTGCCGGAGCATCCACAATTGGGCAGTTGATGCGAGCCCATCTGGATACGCTGGCGATCGTAGCCGGTGTCATCATCATCATCATGGGTCTGCATTTTATCGGCCTGTTCAAGATCGGTTTCTTATACCGCGAGGCCAGGTTCAATACGAGCAAAGCGGGATATGTCGGCTCTTTTCTGATGGGCATCGCCTTTGCATTTGGCTGGACACCCTGTATCGGCCCGGTTTTGGGCGTGATCCTCGCAATGGCCTCAAGCGGCCAATCTGTAGGCGAAGGCGCTTCGCTCCTGGCCGTCTATTCACTTGGATTGGGAATACCATTCCTTCTGGCCGCATTCTTCGTCGGTCCTTTCATGAATTTCCTCAACCGTTTCAAGAAACATTTGGGAACGATGGAAAAAATAACCGGCATTCTGCTGGTGATTACCGGCATCCTGTTTCTGACTGGTGCCATGCAAACTGCCTCATTCTGGTTGCTTGAAACATTTCCTGTCCTTGGAACATTTGGTTAGAATAATTTTCCAATAAACAATTTGATCACGAGCAAGGCAGTCTTTGTGATTTGCCGCCGCTCCCTTTATTGACTATTGCTAACCAGACAGTGCCAATTGAACGAAAGCTATGAAAATGAATTCAGTTTCTCCCGCATCTGAAATCACATCCGATGTTCCAAACGGAGTTTACGCCTTGGAAGTTCAGGAGGTTCACCACTACACAGATCGCCTGTTTTTCTTCAGAACCGAGCGCCCCCAGGAGTTTCGTTTTCGCTCCGGTGAGTTTGTGATGATTGGCCTGCCGCCAGAAATTATGGCTCAAGATGGTGGCAATGCAAAAACCATTTGGCGGGCTTATTCTATCGCTTCTCCTTCTTGGGAGGAGGATATCGATTTTTTCTCAATCAAAGTTGATGACGGGCCGCTCACCTCCAAACTCCAGAACATCAAGATTGGTGATAAAGTCTGGATGCGCAAAAAGGCGACGGGAACCCTGGTTCATGATGCATTGATCCCCGGTGAACATTTGTTCCTGCTTTCAACAGGAACAGGAATTGCGCCCTTTGCAAGCATTATCCGCGATCCGGAAACCTATGAGAAATTTGACAAGATTTATCTGATCCAGACCTGCCGGGAAGTAGCTGAACTACAATATGGCAAAGACCTTGTCGAAGAAGTTCGCAACCACGAAATTCTCTCTGAGATTGTTGGCGACAAATTGGTTCATTACTACACAACCACGCGGGAAGATTCCGAATGCATGGGCCGCATGACCGATCATATGCGCTCCGGCAAACTATATGCTGATCTGGGCATTGAACCGCTAAACAAAGCAACAGACCGCGTTATGATCTGTGGGTCCATGGCTATGCTGCAAGACAGCAAGAAGCTTTGTGAAGACGCCGGATTGATCGAAGGTTCGAATTCCCAACCTGGCGAATTTGTTATCGAGCGTGCATTTGTGGACTAGCATCCGCCTATATTCCGTAAAATACCAGAGGACGCCAATGGTGTTCTTTACTTTTTCGCCTTAAGCCCGCTCTCTTCAGCAACTTCACTCGCCGCCGCTGCTATTGCGTTCTTCTGGCTATCGGTTAAATCAGTACGTTGTTCAAGCCCTGGAACCTGTACCCGAACCTCTTTGCGCGCGAACTGAATTCCCGCTTCATCCAACGCTTTTTGAATTCGATTGTAGACATCCTTGCGGATAACCCATTGTGTGCCTGGCTTTGCCATGAATTTCCCCCGGATAATGATACCCACATCATCCACGTCATAAACGCCCTGGCTTTTGAAGGTCTGCAAAAGATCACCAGCATATTCAGCCTCAAGCATTTCAGCGCCAATCTTCTTGAAAATCTTTTTGATCTTGTTGGCATCCGTCTCAAAAGGAAAAGTGAATTTGAGCTTCATGATCACCCAGTCACGGGAGTTATTAGTAACCTTCGGGATTTCGCCATAGGGAATGGTGTGCACCGGCCCTTTATGGTGACGCAGCTGCATGGAACGGAGCGATATCTTCTCAACGGTTCCCACTGTGTCTTCAATCACCAGATACTCCCCCACACGGAACGCATCATCGATCAGGAAGAATATCCCGGAAACCACATCGCGAACCAATGCCTGAGCACCAAAGCCAATGGCGATACCAACGATACCAGCACCAGCCAGAAGCGGTGTAATATCAATCCCGATATTCCCAAGCCCGATCAACAAAGTCATGACGATAATAGCCGTTTGAAGGGTCATTCGAAGAAGCGGCAAAACGGTTGATAAGCGCGAGCCACCGACACCGCCGCCCTCGCCGCCGCCCGGCTCATCGACTGTAAGATCAAAGCCCGATGCGGTCATTTCTGCGGCCAACTTCCTGTTGAACCACAAGGTCACCAATTCCCAAACCATATAGCCTATTGCCGCAACGACGAGAAATTCGACAGCGTTAGAAGCAACTTTTGCCCCCAAGCCAGCAGACGCTAAATTGGAAAGATCAATGCTCCACTTGTCGGCGAGATACAGCAGAATTGCAGAGAAAACGATAATACGTCCGATCCGAATATAACTGCGCTTGGTGGATTTATAAGCGCGCTCAGCGATCAACCCCTCACCTGTCATAGGCCCAACCATATGTCGAACCAAAGCACGCACCATCATATCAAATGCCGGAGCAAGCCCCAGTAGTATGATCGTATAATAATGCGGATTACTGTTTATGATATCAAAACGACCTTGTGACCCAAGGATTTCGACCACCAGCCAAACAAACAAAAGCATCACTAGCAATATTGTTGAATAACGCTCCGCAACCCATTTCTCAGCTCTGGTCTCTTCCCCATGGCCACCAAGCATCATCATGGTCAATGCATCACGTCCGCGGTAAACCACAATTCCAATCCAGATAAAAAGAATTAGGTTTAAAGCGTAACTAACACGCAGATCGCTCATTGCGATCCCCTGAAATTCCAAAAACTGAATTATGAAATAGGTAAAACCTGCAAAGGCAGCAACCGCAATTTGTTGGCGTTGAAAGTAAAGCGCAGAAGCATCGTCTATGTGCACCAATCTAGCCTCGGGCCGGTAAGGAGACATCAAAAAGCGACCAAGCGCTGCGACACACATGGGAATGACAATCACTGTTGTCATAAACCCTTCGACCAGCGGGCGATCTGCAAGTGTCAAAAAATACCGGTGGGAGGCGATGGAGACCAGAAGAAATGCCATGATGGCAACCAGATCAAGTGCCAGTTTTTTGAAAAGTTTTATCAATGATAGCCCAAGCGTGTCGTCAGCATCGGGAAGTGAGCCCCATCGGCGCAAAGGACTACCCATAACGAAAAAATAGGCCGCTAACCCTAACAGAATTCCAAAGCCCATTTTCAAGAGCATCATCAGTGTTTCATATCCGCCCCTGCGTTCAACAAAGGTCGAAAACCCTTTGGAAACCGCGGCTGCAAACATCGGTAATCTGTCGCCCCCTGTTTGCCAGTTTTGTACAACGCCTAAACCCCAGGATTCTAACAACTCAAAAATATTGAGATTTTCACTTTCAGAAACCGTCTGTTCCGATTTCGCAACCGCATCCAACCGCTCCAACAACAGTGAACGAACTTCCGTATCGCTCAACTTCGAAACCAATTCTCGGATGGTTTCGGGCGTTAAGTTTTCAGGTAAAACAATTTGAGAGGTTGCGGGCTCTGTGCTGCCTGCGGAAAGACCCGGTATCGTTTGGGCTGATCCAATATTCAAGCTGGCGGTCCAAAAAACAGCCAAACAAGTAACATGTAACAAAAAACGCATGAAAGTCTCCCAATTTGAAAAGACCCTGCCAATTTGCATCTTGCCGATCAACTTAAAACTTACGATATCACCGACCGAAAATACTAATGGCTCGCGCAATCTCTATTTGAATGCGCGAACCAATCGATTCGTTACAGCTAGGGTCTGAACCCAATTGAGCCCAGACCCTAGTTGTTCAGGATCATATGCTCAGGCCCATAGGGGAAATTGGTAATGTTTTCCGCGCCATCTTCGGTGATGATGAAAATATCATGCTCACGATAGCCGCCTGCTCCTGGCTCCCCTTCCGGTATCATGATCATTGGCTCCATGGAAACCACCATGCCTGGTTTAAGAACCGTCTCCACATCTTCGCGTAATTCTACCCCTGCTTCTCGCCCGTAATAGTGAGACAATACACCGAATGAATGGCCGTAGCCAAAGGAGCGGTATTTCAACAAATCCCAGGACCGATAGAGATCATTCAGCTCCATCGCAATGTCAGAGCATTTCTTGCCAGGTTGAATAAGATCAGAACCCACGCGCATGACTTCCGAATTCTTCTCCCAAAGATCGATGTGAGCATTGGTCGCTGATTCACAGAACATCGTCCGTTCAATCGCTGTATAATAGCCGAAGATCATCGGGAAACAATTGAGCGAGAGGATATCCCCTTTTTCAACGCGCTTGTTTGAGACCGGATTATGCGCGCCATCAGTCATGTAGCCCGATTGAAACCAGGTCCAGGTATCCATCAATTCAACGAACTCAAATGATTTTCCGATTTCCCGGATCATCGCATTGGTCGCAGCGATTGAAACCTCATATTCTGGAACACCCACATGAACTGCATCCATGCAGGCTTGCGCACCCACATTACAAATCCGGGTCCCTTCGCGAATAAGCGCCTGCTCCTCAAGGGATTTGATTGAACGCATCCACATGCTCGGCTGTGCCACATCGACAAATTCAACCATTGGAAACGCAGTTTCCAGGAGCTTCAGAAAATCGAGAGAGACATGATCAAACTCGATACCAATGCGCTTTACACCGGGCTTCAAAAGCCCTTTGACAGCTGTATAGAAATTATCGCGCCGCCAGTCGGTATAAACGACATTGTCGCCATGGGTCCGACGCCAGGGCTGGCCGCCATCAATACCCGCTGAGATGGTTGTTGCATTATCCTGATCGAGCAAAAATCCGTATTTGCGTCCGAAATAGCAATACAGGAAGCCCGAATAGTAGCAAATGCCGTGATAGGATGTGAAAAGCGAGGCATCCACATTGTTGTCTGCCATCCATTTGCGCATGGCATTTTGTCGGCGGTTCATTTCTTGCGTTGAAAACGGCGACCATTCTTTTTCGCCATTATGCCATTTGGTGACATGTAGCATGTCTTCAGTGCGATCAAACGCGCGCGCGGAATCTATTCCCGTTCCGCCAAGGGTTTTTCCTTCAATTATGTTCATGGGTTCATCTCAAGTATGGCCTGATGGCAGCGTGCCCTTTTGCAAACTACGTTGGCCGAGATGATTAAATTCTAGTCTCAAAATGACGACTTGCTGCGACTGCAGGTGACATAGCTTGGCGCAATTAGAATAGTGAGTAGTGAAATCCAACCAGCTGGCTTTGACAACAAATCATTGAAAAATTTTCACTGCTACGCCCTATTCGCTACTCACTATTCCATTGTACTTTACGCTGGAGTTAATCCGCGCAAACGCTCCGAACGGCGACGCAACATCTCAAGCACTGTCAAAAGGACAATCGAGATAGCAACCATCAATGTGGCGGCGGCCAGAATTGTTGGTGAAATCTGTTCGCGCAGGCCAGTGAACATTTGCCATGGTAAAGTCTTTTGCGCAGCCGAGCCAAGGAAGAGAACGACAACAACCTCATCAAAGGATGTGATGAAAGCAAACAAGGCACCCGACACAACACCAGGAATAATCAACGGCATTTGAATGCGGAAGAATGTGGTGATCGGATTTGCGCCCATATTTGCAGCAGCACGTGTAAGGCTCTTGTCAAAACCAACCAGTGTTGCAGTAACTGTGATAATCACGAAAGGCGTACCAAGCGCCGCATGGGCCAGTATAACCTTTGCATAGCCCACAAAACCCAAGCTAAGGCCAACAGTGTCCGTAAAGAACTTGCCCACATCAGAGTAGAAGAAATACATGCCTGTCGCTGATACGATCAAAGGAACGATCATCGGCGAAATCAACATTGCCATAATCGATCGGCGGAAAGGCACATGGCTTTGGGACAAACCAATAGCAGCCAGCGTACCAAAAGTGGTTGCAAGCAAGGTCGCGATTGGCGCGATGATAAAGGAGTTTTTGACAGCCTCTGTCCAGGACGAATTCGTCAAGAAGTCAGCATAATGTTTGAGCGAATAGCCTTTAGGATCGAGCGCAAGCATTTCTTTGGTGAACGTAAAGAAGTCCTGAGCGTTAAACGAAAGCGGAATAATGATGATGATCGGCGCGATTAGAAAAAAGAAGATAAAGCCACAAATGCCCAGGCGAAACGTGTTGTGCCACAATACTTGAGCACTGGTCGAATAAATCGGCACATTTCTGCGGTATTGTCCGCTAGAAAGCCAATAGACGGTATGACCAACAAAGGCCCCAAAAAGCCCTGCGGTAAATAAACCGATAGTGCTGGCAAGCATGTATCCGCCAATGCCAAAAGCAATGGCCGTTGCTAAAACGCCTTGCCATTTGACCGGAATATAGTTGCCAATGATATAGGCAACGGCGGCACCAATGGCAGCACCGATCAACAAGCCCATAAATCCATTGAGATGGGATAGTCCGACGAAGAAGCCTACGATTGCAACCAGAAGCGCCACCATAGGCACAACGAAATTAACTAAAGGCGGGCGAAAATTTGTCACAGCCATAATCGTTACCCTAACTTCACATTATCAATGCCGACAATACGGTCATAAACCCAATAGAGCGCAAGCACGAGGAAGAGCAGGATTGCCCCCAACGCAGCGGCTAAGCCCCAATTAAGTGATGACGAAATATGGTAGGCAATACGGTTTGAAATAAACACGCCAGAAGTACCACCAACCAATTCCGGTGTGATGTAATAGCCAATGGCTAGAATGAAGACCAGGATCGAGCCAGCGCCGATGCCTGGAATAGTATTAGGGAAATAGATTTTCCAAAATGTTGTCCAGTCCGTTGCTCCCATTGACTTGGAAGCGCGAACGAAGCTTGGGGAAATCGTCTTCATGACCGAATAAAGCGGCAGGATCATAAAGGGTAGAAGAATATGCGTCATGGCAATAATGGTACCGGTCATATTATTGATCATAACCAGCCTGTTATCATCAGCGATAATCCCTATCCAGACGAGTAGATCATTGATGACCCCCTGCTGTTGCAGCAATACTTTCCATGCGGAGGTTCTAACAAGCAAGGAAGTCCAAAATGGTAAGAGCACCAGTATCAAAAGCAAATTGGAGCTTTTGGTTGGTAAAGTAGCCAGCAAATAAGCAACCGGATAGCCAAGCAGGGCACAGGACAAGGTGATGAGTACACTCATCATGATCGTTCTAATAAACAGCTTTATATAAATCTGCTCGTTCTCCGGCTTCATCTGAACGCCGGTCGAAACGCGTTCTCTGTCTACGGAACTTAGAAAATAACTATCTGTATAGGTAGGTGACAAACGGCGGATAACGGTAAAGGTTTCAATCTGACCCCAATCTTTATCAAATCTGATGAATTGATCTTTGGCAGGTTGATCATCTTTAAACTTGCGCATTTCACGGCCGGTTTTTCTAAACAGACCAGACATGCCAGCTTTGTCATAGTTCAAACGCGATCCGAGGCGCGTGTGGATTTTTTCCTCCACCGCCACTTTCAAATCAGCAGCTAGGGCCTTGTATGCGCTTTCAGGAGGAAGCTCACCAGATTGCGGATCCCATGCTTTAAGCTCGACCACAGTCTGTGGGAGCGTATTTGAGACAATATCATTTTCCACAGAACGCATCAGCATATCTGCAATCGGTAGAATGAATGTCATGAAAATGAAAATCAGCAGCGGCGCAATAAGCAACAACGCCCGCAATTTTTCTCTTCGCAATGCTTTGGCAAGGCTCTTTTTAAGCGGTTGACCATCATGTGTCGTCAGTAAACCCGAATTGTCTTGAGTTTGTAACGGACTGTCTGATGCGGTTTGATCAACCATAGGGTAACTGCCTTGAATTCATTTATGAAAGTGAGAGTTGGACCGGGAGCTAGCCCCGGTCCTTATCGTTAAGCGTGAAGCTTATTGAGCAAGCCAAGCCTGGAATTTTGCATCCAGATCATCGCGGTTGTCAGCCCACCAGCCGTAGTCATACAGGTGAACATTACCCGCATTTGCTGGATCTGTAGGCATGTGTGGAGCCATATCGATACCCAAGGCCTCATGCTTACCTACGAGAGGAGCAGAAGATGTGCGCGCAGGACCGTATGAAATATACTTGGACTGATCAGCAAGGCGCTGAGTGTCTGTCGCAAATTTCAGATAGTGTTTTGCACGGGCAAGACGCTCTGGTGAAAGGCCTTTTGGAATGATCCAGCCGTCAAGATCGAATGACTGCATATCCCAAAGCATTCCGATTGGCTGTTTCTGCTCAACAATTGCAGAGAACAAACGGCCGTTAAAGGTTGAACCCATAACAACTTCGCCATCGGCAAGAAGCTGAGGTGTTTCAGCACCAGCAGACCACCAAACAACGTCACCTTTGATGGTGTCGAGTTTAGCGAATGCCTGAGCAACGCCTTCATCAGTGCTAAGCACTTCATAGATTTTGTCTTTAGCTACGCCGTCGCAGTAAAGAGCCCATTCCATGTTGTCGATCGGACGTTTTTGAAGCGCGCGCTTGCCAGGATATTTGGCTGTGTCGAACACGTCGCAAACTGTGGTTGGTGGAGTGTCACCGACCATGTCAGTGCGGTAACCGAATGTTGTTGAGTAAACAATCTGCGGAATAAAGCACTCGTTAACGCGCAATGCGCCAAAGTCGTCGTCAGCAGATGTACCGTCTGGTGCAGGAGCAAGTTCTGTTGCGCCATCGATTGGCTCAGCAAGACCTTCATCGCATAGACGCAAAGCATCTGCAGCAACAACGTCAACAATGTCCCAAGTCACGTTACCAGCTTCATTCATCGCACGAATTTTGGCAACAGCTTCAGCTGAAGACTCATCATTGATGATCTTAACGCCAGTAGCTTCCGTATATGGATCATCATAAGCAGCTTTTTGAGATGCTGAGTAAGCGCCCCCCCAAGAAACGATGGTCATTTCGTTTGCGCAATTATCGCATGCAGCCATTTCATGGCTGCCGGAAGTTGCCGCAATGCTGGAAGCTCCAAGCATCACACCAGCTGCCGCAGTCGACATCAAAAGTGTTTTCAAGTTCATTTAAATTCTCCCTTTAGTGTGTGACTTATCGCCCCGCGATTAGTCATTTCATCACGCCGTTTATGACGTAATTGGTTAATGTGCCGCTCGGCACAGATAATTTTGCGCTTAAGAAACTGCGTCCAGCGCTTTACAGTCAAGGGCCGCCCAACCGATTTTGTGGGTCTCACCCGCCTTCATTGGGCGGGTCGTTCCCCGGTTGCGCACCTTGACAATAAATTCAGGATTTCCAGCAACAGACATAACCACGCGAAGGTGATCGCCAAGATAAAGGATTTCCTTGATCTTACCTGAAACGACATTGTCCTGCTTGGTCGGATTATCAAACTCTACTCTTTCAGGACGAAGCGAAATAGTCGTGCGGTCACCAACTGCTTTCACATTTACAGCTTCAGCTTTTAGTTTGGTGCCATCATCAAGTTCAACTTCGCAAACGCCTTTGCTCAATTTTGTCACTTTACCCGTCAGTGTATTATTCTCGCCAATGAACTGCGCAACAAAAGAGTTTTGTGGACTTTCATATAAAACATTTGGCGGTGACAATTGCTGGATACGGCCATCTTCGAAAACCGCAACCCGGTCTGACATCGTCAGCGCTTCTGTCTGGTCATGCGTCACGTAAACAACTGACACACCCAAATTCTCATGGATGTGCTTGATTTCATACTGCATTTGCTCACGCAACTGCTTGTCCAATGCGCCAAGTGGCTCATCCATCAAAACGAGTTCAGGGTCAAAAACCAACGCTCTGGCAACAGCCACACGCTGCTGCTGACCACCGGACAATTGCGCTGGACGGCGATTGCCGAAGGCCCCTAGCTCAACCATATCCAAGGCACGTTTAACTTTTGCCTCCTGATCAGCACGATTCATTTTTCGAATTTGCAAGGGAAAGGCCAGATTTTCCGCAACACTCATATGGGGGAATAATGCATAGTTCTGGAAGACCATACCGATGCCGCGTTTGTAGGGCGGTACATTATTGATCGGTTTGTCATTGAGAAAAATTTCGCCATGGGTCGCTGGCTCAAAACCTGCCAGCATCATTAGACAAGTTGTCTTACCCGATCCTGAAGGGCCCAACATGGTGAGAAACTCACCAGGCGCAATATCCAGATTCAAATCTTTTACAACGAGGTTCTCCCCGTCATAGCTCTTCTGTACCTTTTCGAAGCGCACAGCTGCGCCTTTAATAGAACTCATAAATTACTCAAACCCTCTCCCGCCTTGATTATTCTAGGCCTGTACACATTAGCATATCTGGATCATATTTTGTTTCAATAGAAAAAAACGTCTTTTTCTGCCTCAATTTGCGCCATTTGCAGAGAAAAACATCAAAAACCATCCTATTTCCCTGAAAATAAACAAATTAAGCATTTTTAAAGAAAAGTAAAAAACTCACTTTGAGTTTATTGGGTTCAGATCCTGAAAGTCAAACAAGGCTGTATCCATGAGATGGGATGGCCGCACATTGGTCAGCGCTCGAATCATGGTGTCCTTGCGCCCTGGCATTCTTGCTTCGATATCGGTGAGCATCTGTTTCATGATGTTACGCTGCAACCCATCCTGACTG
>JBAUHS010000061.1:0-1973 GCA_049680405.1 Salaquimonas sp.
TGTTCTGACTCTAACTCTCACCACCTGAAAAGTCATAACCCTTTTCATAGGCGATGATCGCCACTTCACCCTCAAGGGCCGCATCATAGGCTGAAATGAACGGGTCTTCTTCGGGGCGGCCCTCCAAGTTGCCGATCTGGTGTAGATCAGCTTCCTCATAACCCTCCTGCGCTAAAGCTTCCAGGCATTGACGCACAGCCGTGTCATCATCCGGCCCAACAAGCAGCGCGTTGAAAGGGATCATCTCCTTTTCGTCTTTTCGGCGCACTTCCCCAATGACGATAAAGACCATTGGTTCATCATCTTTGCCGGGAAATGTATCTGATTCTGCGCTCATCATCTTTGATCCTTGCTTTAAGGGCTATATTTGTTCTCAAATGGGGCCTGAAATGGATATTTTCGCGCACATGGCCCTAAATGATCACCATTGGCAAGGCAAAATCCCGATCAAAATCGATGAAGTCACGCTGATATTGGCCAAAGTCCTGTTTTGACTCACTTTTTTATCATGAGAACGCCCATTAGGGTTGACGAGGGGAATCCAGTGATTTATAGCCAGCGTCAGCACGAACCGATGTGAACCGTTTTGTGTTCGGGACGACGCGTCCTGAATAGCCCTGATCAAGTGGATTGGGGAAGGGGTTCAAACAAGGTCGGCAAAAATGATTGTATTTCAGGCTGCAAGAACAGTTCGCTGTTCCTCTGGTTGTTTGAGGGTTCCTCCAAGGGTCTTAGGATCGGTATGGAGTGAGCCTTTTCGCATTTTGTAGTCTACCCGAAGTTTCGGGAGCCGGAATTCCGGCGCTAACCGTAAAGTCTCGGCTAAACAGCACGGCTTTACATATGTTGTTTGCGACCTTGGGGTAACCAAAGTCAAAATTTAGAGGTCGGTATTTAATGCCAACGATCAACCAACTGGTTCGTAACCCGCGCAAAAAGCCTATCAAGCGCAACAAGGTTCCGGCGATGCAGGAATGCCCGCAAAAGCGTGGCGTTTGCACTCGCGTTTATACAACTACACCTAAGAAGCCTAACTCGGCGCTTCGTAAGGTTGCTAAAATTCGTTTGACCAATGGCTTTGAAGTCATCGGTTATATCCCAGGTGAAGGTCACAATCTTCAGGAACACTCAGTCGTGATGATCCGCGGCGGACGTGTAAAAGACTTGCCTGGTGTTCGTTACCACATCATTCGCGGCGTACTGGATACCCAGGGCGTTAAAAATCGTAAGCAGCGTCGTTCGAAATACGGCGCCAAGCGTCCTAAATAATCGCGGCAAGGAAGTAAGATATGTCTCGTCGTCACCGCGCAGAAAAACGCGAAATCAATCCGGATCCTAAATTCGGCGATCTCGTTCTGACAAAATTCATGAACGCCATCATGCTTGATGGTAAAAAATCTGTGGCCGAAACCATCGTTTATGGTGCTTTGGACCGTGTAGAAGAAAAGTCAAAGGCAAATCCTCTCGAGGCTTTCCATACAGCGCTTGAAAACGTAGCACCGCATATCGAGGTTCGTTCTCGTCGTGTTGGTGGCGCAACCTATCAGGTGCCTGTTGAAGTTCGTCCTGAGCGCCGTCAGGCCTTGGCGATCCGTTGGTTGATCATTGCTGCTCGCAAGCGCAATGAAACAACAATGGTGGATCGTTTGTCTGGCGAATTGCTGGATGCTTCAAACAATCGCGGTTCTGCGGTTAAGAAGCGTGAAGATACCCACAAAATGGCTGATGCGAACAAGGCGTTCGCTCACTATCGTTGGTAATTTAACTAAGTTTTGGCGCTTCCGTGCCCCCAACATGATTGGGCGGGCAGGGCAGCTAGAGAAAAGGTAGACGGCAATGGCCCGCGAATATTTGATCGAGGACTATCGCAATTTTGGGATTATGGCTCACATCGACGCCGGTAAAACGACGACGACAGAGCGTATCCTGTATTACACAGGCAAGTCTCACAAAATCGGCGAAGTACATGATGG
>JBAUHS010000062.1:0-2722 GCA_049680405.1 Salaquimonas sp.
TATTGCGGCGTTGGCTGCCAGACAGAGGCAGCCGTCAAGGATGGCAAAATCGTTCAGGTCGATGGCCGCAACGGCCCGGCCAATGAAAACCGCCTATGCGTGAAGGGTCGTTTTGGGTTTGATTATATCACCCATCCTGACCGCCTGACAGTTCCGTTGATCCGCCGCGAAGATGCGCCCAAGAAATGGGATGCGAGCCTTAGCCGTCACAACATGATGGAAGTATTCCGCGAGGCAACTTGGGAAGAAGCCCTTGATGTGGCCGCTGCTGGCCTCAAAAAAATTCACGACGAAAAAGGCGGCGATGCGTTGGCTGGCTTTGGCTCGGCCAAATGTTCCAATGAGGAAGCCTATCTGTTTCAAAAATTGATCCGTCAGGGTTTCGGCACAAACAATGTCGATCATTGTACCCGCCTTTGCCACGCATCCTCCGTGGCAGCCCTCATGGAAGGCGTTAATTCCGGTGCGGTGACAGCGCCCTTCACGGCTGCAGAAGATGCAGACTGCATCATCGTTATTGGTGCGCGTCCGGCCCAAAACCACCCTGTCGCCGCTACATATTTAAAGCAGGCAGCCAAGCGCGGTGCGAAGCTCATCTTGATGGATCCGCGTAGCCAAAATCTTGGCCGCTATGCCAGCCATGAATTGAATTTCAAACCGGGCATGGATGTGTCTTTGCTCAACGCGATGCTGCACACCATCATGGAAGAAGAGTTGTACGATCTGCAATATGTACAGGCTCATACGCTTGGCTTTGAAGATCTGAAGAAAAGCGTCAAGAAATTCTCACCGGAAGCCATGGAAGAGGTTTGCGGCATTCCTGCTGAAACCATCCGCGAAGTGGCACGGATTTATGCGCGCTCTGAACGCTCCATCATTTTCTGGGGCATGGGTATTTCCCAGCATGTTCACGGAACCGACAATGCCCGCTGCTTGATCGCGCTCGCGCTATCAACTGGACAAGTGGGTCGTCCTGGAACCGGACTTCATCCATTGCGCGGTCAGAACAATGTGCAGGGTGCATCTGATGCGGGTCTAATCCCAATGTTCTATCCTGACTATAAATCAGTCGAGAAAGACGATATCCGCGGCGGCTATGAAACCTTCTGGGGCAGGGAGCTTGCTCCGAAAAAAGGCCTCACTGTTGTTGAGGTGGTTGACGCTATCCATGATGGCAAGATCAACGGCATGTATATTCTGGGCGAAAACCCGGCCATGTCCGACCCTGACCAGAAGCATGCCCGTGAAAGCTTTGCGATGCTTGATCACATGGTCGTGCAGGACATCTTCCTGACTGAAACCGCCTGGCATGCAGATGTGGTTTTGCCAGCCTCTGCCCATGCGGAAAAGTTCGGCACTTATTCCAATACAAACCGTCAGGTTCAAATGGGCCGTCCGGTTCTTGATCCTCCAGGTCAGGCAAAAGCCGATTGGTGGATTGAGGTTGAGCTTGCCAAGCGTCTTGGTCTTGACTGGAATTATCAGCATCCAAAAGAAATATTCGCAGAAATGGCTGAAGTGATGCCATCGTTGAAAAACATCACTTGGGATCGCTTGGACCGCGAAGAAGCCGTGACCTATCCTTGCAAAGGCCCTGATCAGCCGGGTGAAGCCATTATCTTTATTGACGGCTTCCCGACGGAGACTGGCCGCGCCAGAATTGTGCCGACCGATCTGGTTCCACCAGCAGAATTACCCGATGCGGAATATCCATTTGTATTGACCACAGGTCGTATGCTGGAGCATTGGCACACAGGGGCTATGACCCGCCGCGCCTCCAATCTGGACGCGTTGGAGCCTGATGCTATTGCAGGCTTGAATCGTTGGGACATGAAACGCGCTGGCATTGGCCCGGGCGACAAGGTGACCGTCG
Organism: Salaquimonas sp.; assembly: GCA_049680405.1. Lineage (GTDB taxonomy): Bacteria > Pseudomonadota > Alphaproteobacteria > Rhizobiales > Rhizobiaceae > Salaquimonas. Next base: position 1,874 of record JBAUHS010000062.1, read on the forward strand.
AAACGCGCCGTGGTGCAATCACTTTGGCCGCCCGTCAGGATCCCGATGTTCCTGAAGGCATGGTTTTCATTCCGTTCTGCTTTGTGGAGGCGGCAGCCAATGTGTTGACCAATCCGCAATTGGACCCGATGGGCAAAATCCCTGAGTTCAAGTTCTGCGCAGCGAAACTGATACCAGTTGCACAAGCGATGGAAGCGGCGGAGTAGGGAGGCAATTCAAATTTCTTGGGAATTTTTGCTTTTACCATTTTTTTGTATGAGTATTTGGCTGCCATGGTTGTTTTTTGGAAATCCGGATCTCATCTATAAGGCATTCTTGTTCGTCACGTTTATTCTGTATGGTGGAGCGTTATTGTTCTTCGCTGTTGTTACGCTTTTGTCATCTGCCGGTGTCAACATTAGCATTCCAATTGATGGCGTCATAATTGGATTATATGGCTCAGCTGGAGTTTTGATCATTAATAGCATCAGCGGACATTTTTCTGCAAAGATTGCGACATATCTTGCCATCCGAAAACGCTGATGCAAGTTTACCTGAGTTGAAAGTAAGGAATCTGTTTTTCAACCGATTGAACTCACAATACTTTCAAAAGTTCTACTTTATGCCTGTTGCCAACTGCCGCCTTGCGGCATAGAAACTCCCCAACAAGTTTAACAAGCGGGTAGTTGCTATGAACATTCATGAATATCAAGCCAAACAAGTTCTCAAAGGTTTCGGCGCTCCGGTCGCCCAAGGCGTTCCGATTATGTCCGAAGCTGATGTTGAAGCAGCCATCGCGGCGCTGCCCGGTCCGCTATATGTGGTTAAAAGCCAAATCCATGCCGGTGGACGCGGTAAAGGCAAGTTCAA
>JBAUHS010000063.1:0-11471 GCA_049680405.1 Salaquimonas sp.
AAGAGATGCAAATCCGAAAACCAAAAGAGACTTGGATAATTTATTCATTTCACCGCCTCAAAGTTGGATTGCATCTGGACCGTATCAATCTCCCCCTGCACTTTTGCTGCAATGGAAAATCGCCATCCTCCCTGCATGGTGAGGTCTGCCTTGAACCGGTATACGCCTGGTTCTGTGGATGGCAGCGCTTCAACAGGCGTTAACATCGTCGCCATACCTTCCGGCTCCATATCGAGGCGAGTGGTGAAAATGATCGCGTCAGGAACGGAATTGCCCGTTCGTTTATCAATCAGACGAACAGAGATGATAGCGCCATCGCCTTCCTTTATGCTGGTCTCGACAAGTGTAAATTCAAAGTCAGACGCTGCTGCTATTGCGCTGCCTGGCGCCGTGAATACAAGAAGTCCAAGCGTCAAAGCGCCGAAAACTAAGGTGAGTTTCATGAAAATAATCCGACTGAAAGACAGTAGTTGCCTTTGTTGTAACAATCCTCTGAGATGCAAAAATAAACTGATGCAAAATCAGACAGCACTAAGAGATGCCAAACGCATCTTATTCAGTCAGATTTGGGGAGGCCTTGGGGGGAGTTCAGACACCGCAGATAAATGCGGCGCCTCTATAGCTGGCAGATAGACAAGCTTTGACAACCCAATCACTGATACAACATTGGAGCCTGAACCTAGAAGGCTGCCAAACGAATTGGTACAGGTTAAAGCAATTGGACAAGTCGCATCACAATCGACATTTTGAGAACTTTGCTCGGAACAGCAATCATCGTTTGCAACAAAATTGACATCCCTTGGTTGAGTGGTACTGCTACATCCAATCTCCATTGACTGAACATGGCTCGACACAATCGCTACCGAAGCGAAAAAAAGGCACAATAGCCATATTGATGTCGATTTAATTTTCATGCCTGCTCAATATCATAAGCAATTTAAAACGCTATACACATCGGTGTGATTATGGAAATTTTTTTTCAGAACTACTTATATCGTAGAGAAATAGAGATATAGTCTGATCTTCCATAAACTAAATATTCTGACTTTGTTTGTGCTGCTCTGAGCAAATGGTTTTTTGAACAGTTAGACGAAATTGAATAGTTTCGCTCACTCGATTCGCCGTTGTCATTAAGACTTCATCAATAAAATGGGTATACCGGCTTGTAACGGTTCCAAGGCTATGTCCGAGCATTGCAGCAATGGTTGCATCCGAATAATTAAGTTCTGCTGCAACTGACGCGTAGCTGTGTCTCAATGTGTGCATCACCGCATCTTCGATTTTCGCGCGTTCACATATCTGGTTCCATATCTTTCGTAGCCCATCAAATGCACCGTCCCCGCGGGCAGCTGGAAAGATAAACTGAGACGTTCGGCTGACTTCAAGTGAATTGAGCAATTGAAATGCAGCTGAGCCTATCGGTCGAATTTGCGCACCAGTTTTACTATCTTCAAGTCTGAAGCAACCACAGTGCTCGTCCAACTCCCGGCGCTTTAGAACACGAACTTCTCCAACTCGGCAACCTGTCAAAGCCAGAAGTCTGATGGCGTTGATTCCAACCGAGTTGACACCTTCTGCCTCAAGCTCTCGCATTGCTTTGCCTATGGCTGCGTATTCCTCTGGCTTGAAGAAACGGGTTCTCTTTTCATCCACCCCGCATCTAATACCATGGCAGGGGTTACCTTCAATCACTCCCATTTCTCTGGCATAGGTCATCATTCCACTCAGGAGACCAATTGTTCGTCGGGCTGTCCCGCTTCCACCACCCACGATAGAACGGCCGCGTTTTTTGCCGGATCTAATGTTCCGTTTGGTTTTGCCTTCTCGGATATCAATGACAAATTTTTCGACAGTTCTTCGATCGATCGACGATACGGACAGGTTTCCAAGAAGAGGGCGTATATGTGTTTCTATGCGCCCGATGTCAGTCATAATGGTTGATTGTTTTTTTGGTCGGTTAAAACGCGTCAGATAGCGGCCCGATGAAACGTCTTCAAGGTATTGGTCACAGAGTTCAGCGATGGATATGTCGGCCCGCTTTTGTCTCCGTTCCTCTGAAGGGTTTTCACCAAGGCGGACAGATCCTAAATGACGCATTGCCTCGGTTCTGGCTTGGTCAGGTGTAAGATGGCCGTATCTTCCAATGGTAAAGCGACGTGTTCTGTTTTGATGGTCTCGGTACTGAATTAGAAATGATTTTTGACCTGACGTGAAAACACGAACGCCAAATCCTTTCAGCTCGTCGCACCAAACGAAGTAATCTTTGTTCGAGGGTTGCGATTGATCAATCAATCGCTTTGTAATTTTTGCCATGGCAGCGGTCCCATACGGAAGCAATACGGAAGCAAAATCACGGAAAAGGTAGAAATTTCTATCCAAAGCCATCAACCGTAATAATGATCTAACATAATGATTATAATGATAAATTCCAAATATGGCTATGTTTGGGAACGAAAGGGAATAGGAGTATTTTCCCCCTCCGAAGGCAGAGGTCGCGCGTTCGAATCGCGCCGGGTGCACCAATAAAATCAATAAAAACAGTATCATACGGCATCTGAATTTTCAAGTTTTTAAGAAAATAGGGCTGGGTCATCACCTGGGCATCACCAAATATCCAAATTGAGCAATCGAACCAGATTGTTGTGATACAATAAGATTTGGCATTCTCATCGATTTGTTTGGTTTGGAGTTAAAAAGATTGCATCAATATTTTGATTTGAATTCTATTTTCGCATACTTTTCCTTTAGCTACAGAGGCGGTCACTTGGAACCCAATTAGGACTTTTGTTAGATATAAGAATCATATTTTTTCCGGCCCAAACCGGAATATTTGGCAGACGAATTGGCGAAACCGGATAAATCCAACCCCGCCGATTAGTAGTTTCTAAGATGCGAAAGCTATTCGTTCTTCTACAGATAAGGGCTTTGGTCGGCTTGAATTAAATGTCTCGACAATGCCTTTGTGGGGGTGTTCCCGTGGAAGTGTATCTTACACTTGGCCCAGCCGGCGAGCCTGTTCCACTCAAGGAAAAATTTGGGAAGTCGCCAGGAGTTTATCCAGTCATAGGTCTATTTTAGTTGTTTTAGGTGGTATCTATACAGGGGTGTTTAACCCAACGAAAAGCGCTGCAGTTGGTGCTATTGGCGCTGGTGCTGATTTCATATTTCCGCAGATTGCAACTTGGTTACCCAATTTGATGCGGTAAAGGTTCATTCGAAGTGGGTTTTGCAGGTTCAGTTTGGCGGAGCGGCTTACAAACTCGCGATTTATCGCCGTATCGATTTTGAAATGAGAGAATGGCAAGTTGGTCAGCCATTAGGATTACAACTGGCGGACGAGTCGAAGAGATCATTCAGATTTAAATGTCTGCTTTTTTCAGATTGAGGGGCATAGTATAAGAAAAACTTTGAACATCAGAAAATAATCGAGTTTGTCTTTATGCTGGATATCGATAGTCTGGCTCTGCATATCTGCCAAACAGCGAGAACAGGCAGACACAATAGGGAGAGAATTATGACTATTATTTCACGGCTTTCAGGCCTGGCCCTTGCGGCCGTGCTGGCGGCGGCGCCGGCGCTTGCTCAAGAAACCACATTTTTCCGCATTGGAACGGGCGGTGCTGGCGGCACCTATTTCCCGATCGGCGGAACAATCGCCAATGGCCTCTCTGCTCCTCCGGGCTCGCGCCCTTGCGACGACGGTGGCCAGTGTGGCGTACCCGGACTTATCGCTATTGCTCAGTCCACGACCGCCTCGGTCTTCAACAACGCCGCTGTGCAGAATGGTGAGCTTGAGGCGGGCCTTGCCGCCGCCGACGTTACGCGTGAGATGTACCTTGGCGAAGGCACGTTCGAGGGCAAGCCGCACGAAAAACTGCGCATCGTCGCCAACCTCTTTCCTGAAGACCTGCACCTCGTGCTGCCGAAGGGACAGAAGATCAGCAATCTCGGTGATCTGGCGAACAAGCGTGTAGGCATCGCTCAAGCCGGATCAGGCACTCAAGTCGCTGTTCTGAAGATGCTGGCAGAATGGGGTGTCACCCGCGACAACATGGAAGAGGCCGAGTTGAACAACAGCCAGTCGGCCGAGCGTATGGCCGATGGTCAGCTTGACGCCTATTTCTACGTCGCCGGCTGGCCCGTCGCTGCAATGGTGCAGCTCTCCTCGACCAAGGGAATGGATCTGCACTCCTTCCCCGACGAGGATCTCGCCAAGATCAACGAACTGATACCTGCCTACGTTCCATCGGCCATTCCTGCTGGTGCCTATGAAGGCGTCGATTACGAAGTGCACACCCCGGCGGTAAGCGCGCTGCTTATCGTGTCGTCTGATCTGAGCGACGATCTGGTCTATGGCATCACCACGGCGCTGTGGAACGAAAACACCCGCAGATTGCTGGACAACGGGCATGCCAAGGGCAAGCAGATCCGGTTGGAATCAGCGACAAACGGCCTCGCAGGATTGGGCGTACCACTCCATCCGGGAGCTGAAAAATTCTACAAGGAAAAGGGACTGCTGAAATAGTAAGTCCGCTATTCGGGGCCCGGCTATGTCAGCCAGGCCCCGCCCTACTATGCTGACCGGGGCGGATCAACCTGGCCCGGTAACGATATTGCATATTCACTACGCAGGCACCGCAATATGATCTTGGCCGAAGGCGGAACATGATATCAGGTCGTGGAGTGCCGACCGATCAGGCGTTTTGTTAAATGATTATAACCAGGCAGAGATAACAGGATGTCACAAGAACCGCATAAGCCGGCGCCAGTGGAGGAACTGACCGCCGAAGAGCTGGCCGCAATTGAGCAGGAATTCGACGAAGGCTCAGCCACACGTGACGTAGGGCAGCGCACCGGTTATTTCTTGCGTGCCGTGGCGCTGATCTTTGCCACATACCATTACCTAACCGCAGGTTTCGCACTGCCCGCCGACCACTGGCACATGGGCTGGCATCTGTCGGGACTCTTCATCCTTACTTATGCACTACACCCGCTGGTCCGAACCAAGACCTCCTTCGATATGAAGACCGGAGCGTTTCACCTGGGCGGTGTTCCCCATCTCGACTGGTTGCTGATGGTGCTCGGCGTCGCCTCGGCGCTGTATCTTGGATTTGCATGGCGCGGTGTGCCGTGGCTCGGGATCGAGGAACAGACCTTTCGGATGGGCAATCCGAACACCTATGACATGGTTTTCGGCTGCATTCTGATCGTCCTGGTGCTCGACATCGCTCGGCGCACATTGGGCTGGGTCTTGCCGCTGATCATCTGCGTATTCATGAGCTACGCGCTGTTTGGGCCGATTTTTCCGGGCATTCTTCAGCATCCTGGCGTCAACTTCCGCACTTTCGTTTCGTCAATGTATTTCCCGCAGGAAGGCATTTTTGGTGTGACCCTCTGGGTCGTGTCAACCATCGTGTTCCACTTCGTGCTGTTCGGCGTGATCGCGCAGCGTACAGGCCTCGGCCAGCTCTTTATCGACAACGCTACGATCCTGGCCGGGCAATATACTGGTGGCCCGGCCAAGGTCTCAGTGGTCTCGTCTGCCTTCTTTGGCACGATCTCCGGCTCATCTGTTGCAAACACCGTTTCCACGGGGGCGCTGACGATCCCGAACATGAAGCGGCTAGGCTATCCTGGCCATTTCGCGGGCGGGGTCGAAGCGGCCGCCTCGGCGGGCGGCCAGATCACACCACCGATCATGGGGGCGGCTGCCTTCATCATGGCCGAGTTTCTGGAGGTTCCCTACACGACGATCGTCATCGCGGCGATCTTCCCGGCCCTGCTGCACTATGTTGGCGTCTTCACCGTCGTTCATCTGATGGCGCGCAAGTTGGGCCTGAAGGGGCTGGCGAAGGAAGCCTTGCCGAAATTTGCCGAAGTCTGGCGCGTGGGCTGGGCCAATATCTTGCCACTGATCGGTCTTCTTGTCGTACTCTTCTCGGGCTACACACCTTATATGTCCGCCTTTTGCGGCATCTCGCTGGCCATCGTCGCGGGTATGTCGAGGGCAAAAGAGCCCCTGACGCTTACCTATGCTGCACTCTTCATCGCCTTCGTCGTCTGGAAGTATCTCGGCGGGGGCTTCGATATGGGGATGTCGGCAGTTCTGATCGGCGCGACGATCATCGCCATTTTCAATCCCCAACCACGCATTCGGTTGCCGGAAATGGCCATAACCTTCGAGACCGGCGTAAAATACGCACTCGCCGTTGGCGCAGCATCAGCCGCTGTGGGCATCGTCGTCGGTGTGATCAACACGACCGGCATCGGCTTCCGCATCGGCTTCATGGTAACACAGGGGGCATCTTCGCTCGGCAGTGACCTTCACAGCCTTTTCACGTTCGGCGCGTTCGAATTGTTCTCGGTCGAGGACCTGACGTTGTTCATAAGCCTCGTCTTCATTGCCGTGGCCTGCATCCTGATGGGTGCGGGTGTTCCGACGACGGCGCTTTACATTATGCTCGTCTCTGTCGCTCAACCCGCGCTCGCGCAACTTGGCGTGCCCGCCATCGCAAGCCACCTCTTCGTCCTTTACTACGGTGTCGTGGCCGAAATCACACCACCTGTGTGTACTTCGGCCTATGCGGCAGCGGCCATTGCAAATTCGAACCCATTCCGAACCGGGATCTCGGCTTTCACGCTTGGTCTGGGCAAGGTTGTGGCGCCGATGGCTTTCGTCTATGCGCCGGTCCTGCTTTTCGTTTCCTCGACCGGGTTCGATCTTTGGGAGTTTGTCTACACCGCAACGTCCGCGATCCTTGGTGTCGTGTCGCTATCGGCTGCGGTGGTTGGCTACTGGCTGGCGCCGATGGGTGTCGTGTACCGCATCCTCGCGGCGCTTGCAGGCCTCATCTTCATAGCGCCTACGCTTCAGGCCGATCTTGTAGCGCTCCTCGTCGTCTCGCCAGCAATTGCGAGCCAGGTTTTTGCGCGAATGCGGTCCGCCGCGTTTGCCTGATTTTACAGCATCTGATGTGCTCTATGCTGCTTGATTGCATTGCTGTAACTGGCCGCAAGCCCCGGGATTGGGACTGGATCTGATTATGTCAAATCGAGACCCCACTTCTCTTTAAGCCCCTCGACACGCGAAACAAGCAGTTCCAAAAAGGTCTGGGCTACGGTTGAGAGAGGGCGGTGAGCAGGCGACATGAGAGTAAACGCCATCTGAACCTCGGGCAGGAAAGGCCGAAACACGATTCTCTGGGTTCCAGGATTGGACTGTTGGTAGCTTTCCGCGCTGAGCGGATCAACGATTGCATAGGAAAGTCTGCGTTCGACAAAAGTGAATGCCGGCAGAAAAAACTGCGTTTCAAACCGGATGTTTGGAACAATCCCCGCAGTCTCAAATGCGTTTTGGACCTGCGCATGAATGGGGTGATTCCGTTCGACGACTGCTAGCGGTTTGTCTTTGATATCGGCGGCGTAGATGACCTCTTTTTGTGCCAGAGGTTCATCTGCGGGAAGTGCGCAAAGGCCCTGAAGTGGGACAATTTTATGATTGATCAAACGCGATTCATCCGTGACGCCAAAGCCAAAATCCGCCAGTCCTACATCGTATTCCTGGGTGGCGATGGAACGTTGCGCTTGGATGGATGACCTGCTGCTGAGCGTCACCTGCAAACCTGGTCTTGCCTCGGCAAAATCAGCAATAAGATTGGGAACGAAATAGACCGCAGGACCAGGAATGGAGATAATCCGCAGCATCCCGGTGTCCAGATCAGATACGCTTTCCAGTGTTCTTTTTACGGTGTCTAAACGGTTCAGAATTCCGTTGGCTTCTTCAAACAGATAATGGGCCTCGGGCTTGGGCAGCAGGCGAGCGCCACGCCTGACAAACAACTTGAAACCAATACTATGTTCCAGACCTGAAATCTGGGCGCTTATTGCTGGCTGAGTCCTATGTAAATTACGGGCGGCATCCGAGAAGGACCCCGTGAGCATGACCTCTCGGAAGGCTGCGAGCTGTTTGAAGTTCATGTCATTACATCTCAAAAATAAGCATCATGTTCACTATAAAAAATTCTGATAAGTATAGCAAATAATTAAGTTTCTCTTCTTTCTGTCATTCGTATAAATTGGCCTTGCAAACGTTTGGCGGGAAATTGTCTTTTAAGCCTCTTGGGCAGATTGTGGAGGGATTTGTGAAGATTCTGGGCAAATTTACGGCGCCGCAATGAACCGCGCCTCGTTGTCAGGCATTGCCGTGATGCAAGAGCTGATATTTGTCGCTGCCGAGGGCACACTTTTCCCCAACGGTGGCATTGTCGCCAGGGTCACTCCAAATCTGCAGGAATCACAACCAAACAGAACGGCTGATGAGATGCGCATAAAATCTGTGGCCCATTAATGGCGATTGTCTTAAACACCAACACACTCCAAATGAAGATCACATCATGAGCGAATTTGTCACCGAACAGCTGGCTAGTTGGGCAATCGGCTTGCAGCCGAAAGACCTGCCAGAGAATGTGCTGGATAAGGCCGGAGATTGCATCCTGGATTCAATTGCCAGCGCTGTGGCAGGCAAAGACAGCCTGATGGCGCAACGGGCGGGGACCGTTGCGCAACGAACCTTTGGCCCTGGAACAGCTGCGATCTGGTTTTCTCAGGATGGGCTGCAGCCTGTCGGGGCCGCTTTTGCCAATGCCGCAATGGCCTCGGCGCTGGATATCGATGATGGTCACAGGCGTTGTAACGGCCATCCCGGCGCGGCCGTTGTACCTGCAGCATTGGCCATGTGCCAAGCCGACGACAAGGGTATCGATCTGCTGGCAAATGTGGTTGCCGGTTACGAAGTCAGTGTCCGGAGCGGGATGTCGGAAAATCGCAGATCCTATCACACCGGCAACTATACCGGACTTGGGGCGGCGACCGTGACGGCACGTGCGAACGGTCTGAATACCCAACAGCTGATGCATGGGCTGGCGACCTCCGTTTATCACGGGCCACGGGTTGCGGATCTTACGCTCAGCAGAGACATGGGCTCGAACGTCAAGGAATCCATTCCATGGTCAGTTGTGACCGGAATGATGGCGGCAGACCTGGCAGGCGAGGGGTTCACGGGCTGTCGGGATGCGATGGATATCACCGAGCGCTATAGCCCTGCTGTGGCGTTGGAAGGCCTGGCTGACGGCTATTTCCCGAAAGCAGAGGGCGGCGAAGGCGTGACCCATGCGATCCTGCGCACCTATTTCAAACGTTATGCCTGCTGCCGCTGGTGCCACAGCGCAGTCGAGGCGCTGATGCGCATCCTGCACGACCATAACGTTGCTTTAAGCAATATTCAGCACATTCATGTAGACACATTCCGTCAGTCTGCGGAGTTGAACAATCTCAGTAACCCGCCATCGCTCGAAAGCGCACAATTCAGCGTTCCATTCTGCATGGCCGCCGCTGCTGTCCTGGGAGAAGATGCGCTTGCCCCGATGGATTCGGAGGTTCTTGGCAATGCGTCAGTCGTGAGCTTGGCCGAAAAGATTTCTGTCAGGCACGAGGCGGCGATGGATCCGATGTTTCCCGGCCAGAACCCGTCGCGGGTCATCGTCACAATACCCGAAGGCCAGATCGACGAGCTTGTTCTGTCGCCTTGGGGAGAACCGGATTGCCCGCCTTCGCGGTCTGAACTCATTCGGAAATTCCGCAGCCTTGCCGCAGGACGGCTTCCTGATCAACAGACAGAAGCAATCATCGCAGCCGTAGACTCATTGCGTTTGGGTATGGTCGGGCAATTAATGGATGCATTGGAAGCCAGGTAAATCTAGTCGGTAAAGCATTTATTGACCCGCCTATGCCTTCCAGTTTTTGCGTAGGCCATCAAAAGCACTTTCCCCTCGGGCTGCCGGAAATATGTATTTTGATGTTTGGCTTGGCTCCAGCGAGTTAATTAATCGAAATGCCGCTGAACCAATCGGGCGAATTTGCGCGCCGGTTTTACTGTCTTCAAGGCGGAAGCAACCGCAATGCTCATCCACTTCTCTGCGCTTTAGAATACGAACTTCCCCAACGCGGCAGCCTGTCAAAGCCAGTAGTCTGATGGCGTTGATACCAACCAAGTTGACACCTTCTGCCTCAAGCTCCAGCATTGCTTTGCCTATGGCTGCGCATTCTGCTGGCTTGAAGAAACGGGAATGCTTTTCATCCACGCCACATCTAATACCATGACACGGGTTACTTTGAATTATTTCCATGTCCCTAGCATAGGTCATCATTCCGCTCAGCGGACCAATTGTGCGCCGTGCGGAACCATTGCCACCGTTAACGATAGAGCGGCCACGTTTCTTGCCGGATTTAATGTTCCGTTTGGTTTTGCCCTCTCGGATATCAATGACAAATTTATCAACAGTTCTTCGATCGATCGATGATACGGCCAAGTTTCCAAGAAGGGGCGGATATGCGTTTCCATTCGACCAATGTCAGTCATGATTGTTGATTGTTTTTTCGGTCGGTTAAAACGCGTCAGATAGCGGCCCGATGAAACGAATTCAAGGTATTGGTCACAGAGTTCAGCGATGGAAATGTCGGCCCGCTTTTGCCTTCGTTTCTCCGAAGGGTTTTCGCCAAGGCGGACAGATCCTAAATGACGCATCGCTTCGGTTCTGGCTTGATCTGGCGCAAGATGGCCGCATCTTCCGATGGTGAAACGCCGTGTTCTGTTTTGATGATCTCGATATTGAATGAGAAATGATTTCTGACCTGTCGAGAAAACTCTAACGCCAAACCCTTTCAGCTCGTCGCACCAGATGAAGTAATCTTTGTTCGAGGGTTGCGATTGATCAATCAATCGCTTTGTAATTTTTGCCATGGCAGCGGTCTCATACGGAAGCAATACGGAAGCAATACGGAAGCAAAACCACGGAAAAGGCAGAAATTTCAATCAAAAGCCATCGATCCGAACTTTGATGGCTGACGATAACTGTACTCTGTTTTATTTTGGCGCTTTCAAGAGATGTTGAGGCCGCTCCGGTTAGAGGTTTTTGATAGATTTCTAAAAACAGCTCGAAGACTTGCTTATGGAATTCTATATGCAAGATAAGTCATTTCGTTGAAGTGCGGCCAAAGTTCATGGTTTTGACATAGCCACTTCGACCCATTCCTGCCCTTCAGATATTTCCAGCAGGTTTCTACAAAGCCGACTTCGGCGGGTGGCGCCCCTCATAACTGAATCCGTGGCCGTCGCATATTGAATCGTTCATTTCCTTCGCATTTTCAGATTTGATCCACTTTTGCTTCCCTGACTGTTCAGGTTATTTCGAGTTGCGAGTTTGTGAGTTGACCTTCGAACAATAGACCCAATGCGCCCAAGGCTTGATGGGGGCGTGTGTTCTGTACCAGTTGATCGGCAATGACACTAAGCAAGTCTCTAGCGTGATTATATTATTTGCTCGAATATTTTGGAGCGGTTCAAAACAGTTACCTGTGGGTCGAGACTCAATAAGCGTTTTTAGGATAGTTATTCTAACATTATGAAATTGAAT
>JBAUHS010000064.1:0-3673 GCA_049680405.1 Salaquimonas sp.
GAGAACTGCCATTTACAATGATTGAGTTTATCCGATTGCCATGTATTTAGACGGACATTGTCGCTAATAAATTGTTCAAGTTTGTTGTTGACCGTTTGGAGCTAACCGCAACCTGCAAAAGTTGCCACATTTAAAACGTCCGCTTTAGATTGGGCACTAATAAATCGAGTTACAACTGAATTGGGTCCAGCTCCTAGACAGGGAATGCCATTTTCGGATCATATGTTTCAAAGCTTTTCAGATACTGAGCATTGGCTTGCTTTTGCCATTCTGTACCAGGCTGAATAGCCGTTACGCAGTTATATTTGTCGCGATAAGCTTTGGTGTTCTCATTGTCTTCCATAACGATCGCGACCATGCCAGCAATCGTGCCTTCTTGTTGCTCGACCAACTGAATAGCGCCGTACATTGAGCCGCCCGTTTCAATCCACTGGTCAACAAGAAGAACTCTGGTGCCAGCAGCAAATGCAGGCTTTCGCATTTCCATGTCCTGAGTCCGTCCAGAGTAGTTTTTAAAGGTGGCGCTATCAGTGTCGACGCAGAGTTTTCCAGCTTTTCTGATTGGCAAGAAACCTTTTCCAAGGCGTGTTGCGATGCCCGCACCTAAAACAAAACCCATGGCATCGAGACCCGCGACAACATCGATTGTGTCGGCGTCAAGATCTGCACATAAATCATCCAGGAGATCATGAAATGCCTTGCCGTTGATGTAAATGGATGTCGGATCCAACCAAGCAAACATTTTCCCTTTGGTGTTTGGAGCCATTAACGGGAAATACCAACGATCATCTCTTGGACCTTTATCGTCACTCATGAGTTTTCTCCTTCATTAATTTTTTGCATTAATTTGGCCAGACGAACCGGATCGATGTTGTAAAAATCGCCTTTAATATTAATTCCGGTCGCAACCAGTACGCAGTCCACAAACGGGAGGTATTGAGAAACATTTTCTGGCGTAATTCCTGATGCCAATGCCACAGGTTTCTCATGGCAAGTGTTGCGGAAGACTTTAACTTTTCCCAGGTCAGCGGAGTGTCCGGTTGCTATTCCGGATGTTGTTACAACATCCATAAAATCACAGGCGATCATGGCACTCTTTTCGTAATCCTCGGGATATACATCGCGCTGCTTCTTAAACGCTGTACCGCCAAAATACATGCCATCCCAGCCGCAGTCAGCTTTGATTTTGAGAATCTCCTCTGCCTCGGACTGTGCATTTGCTGGCTTGCGCTCGTCAATTCGAGCATCGTCTGCCCAATAAGCATCGACATAGGTATTTTCGGACGCCAGCTTCGCCAGTTCGGGGAAGGCAATTTTTCCCGTAACGGCCAGAAAATTCACTCCGAACCAGAGGTCAGGAAATGTTTGCCTGATATGTTTGATGATCGGCAGAAACCGCTGATATTCAAAATCGTGATTTATCAGAAAAACCCCGGGACATCCGCCTTCGATTGCGAGCCTGACATTTCGCTCTGCTTGTTCGCTGTCTAACACATGAATAACTGGAAGAACGACCAGTCCATTGCATGAAAAACAAATTCGAAATTCTTGTCGGTTCACTGTTTACCTCTTTGTGTTGAGAAATTGTAAGTAAGAATTTGCGATTTGAAAAATTTATAGTACTAATACCATTATAAGAATTACTGGAGGCTCTTATGAGAGTGAATTTGCCGACCGAATTGCTGCGAAGCTTGATTACAGTGTCGGATTTGGGCGGATATACGAAAGCGGCCGTGGCGCTAAACCGGAGCCAACCGGCAATCAGCCTGCAGATGCGCCGACTGGAAGAATTAGTTGGTGCCAAACTTGTGATCAGCAATGGAAAAGGGCTTAAATTTACCGAAGCGGGGATCAAGCTAGCTACCTATGCGAGGCAAATTCTGCACCTCAATGACGATGTAATGTCACAATTCCGTCCAACGGATGTAAAAGGAACAATCGTGGTCGGCCTGCCGACAGACTATGCGGTCTCATTCCTTCAAAAAGCCGTCGCTGAGTTTGCCGAAGAGCATCGCGAAACCAATTTGGAAATTTATTGTGATCTCTCCGAAAACCTACTCAAAAGCCTGCATGCTGACCAATCCAATCTCGTGGTTTCCTTGGTAGCGGAGGACCAGAATCACTACCTCGTTAATGCCTGGGAAGAACAGCCGATTTGGGTTGCAGGCAAGAAAACCAAGATTGATATAAAGGGAACAATTCCTTTGGTTGGTCACTTCGAAAACTGCCAATATCGCAAACGCATGACTGACGCGCTTAAACAGCGCAGGTGCAAATGGCGGGTTGCTTACGCCAGTCCGGATATTTCGGGCGTTCAGGATGCCGTAGAATCAGGGTTTGGCGTCACAGCGCTTACCAGAGCGACCATTACATCCAAAATGAGGATCTTGGGTAAAGCCGACGGATTTCCACCTCTAGAGAAAATCAGGATTGGTTTGTTCTATAAATTTTCGAGAGTTTCACCTGCGGCCCGCGAGTTAGCAAACAAGCTGATCGAGCAAATAGACTTAGCAACCGACAAACACTTCAAACGCTCTCAGAATGGCGAAGCGCCATATAAGAAAAACTAATGCAGGCATTAAAATGTTAAATTTCTAAAATGTCGAAAGTTGATCGTATGTTCTGATGTGGATTTAAGGAACTTGTCTTTGCGCATCATTTAGTGAACACTTTGCAAAGACCAAATCGCCAGTAAGAAACGGAAAGGTTTTTGCTATGGGAAAGAGAAAAAATCTGTTGCATCCTAGCCGCCGGGATATTTTGAAATATTCTGGCGCGATTGCACTGAGTACACCATTTGTCAGCCGTGCTTGGGCACAGGTGACTGAAATCAACATGCTCGCATGGTATGGTCATGGGGAGCCGGATATGGTTGCCGAGTTTGAGGCTGCCAACAATGTGAAGTTCAATCCGAAATATTATGCCGGCGGTGATAACATGCTGGCTTTGATCGCTCAATCACCTCCAGGTACCTATGATATTATATTGTCAGATGGTGAGTTTGTTCAGCAGCTTAACGCGGCGGGCTATATCGAGGAAATGAACCCGGCAGATTATCCGTTTGATGACATGCTACACGAAGATTTCACGAAATTTCCCGGACATTGGAAAGATGGCAAACTCTATTCGATGATGCTCCGTGGTGGCCATCTGGGCGTCTCATACAACAAGAATGCAGTAAGCGCTGAAGAGGCCATGAGCTATGAATGTTTCTGGAAGCCTGAGCTTAAAGGGAAAGTGGGACATTTCGATTGGCATTTGCCATCACTTGGAATGATGAGCCTTTACAATGGAAATGGGGCTGGTCTTTGGGATCTGGATGATGACAAATGGCAAGCGGTACAAGATACCACGAGCAGTCTTCGCCCGCAGGTCGGCGGCTTCTTTGACTATGGCGGCACATTCAATTCACTGAAAAACGGTGAAATGCTGGCAATGTGTGGCATTGGCGACTGGATTACAGGCGTTCTTGAAAAAGATGGTGCGCCGGTCGGATCGGTTATTCCAAAAGAGGGTGGCATCCAGTTCACCGAGAGTTACTCCATTGGTAAAGGCTCCGAAAAAGCGGATATCGTCAAGAAATTCATTCAGTATATGATGTCTCCAGACGGACAAGTTACGTCTTCGCAAATGGCGGCGTATCCGGGTTTCTGTGTAACCAAAGCAGGTCGTG
>JBAUHS010000065.1:0-1711 GCA_049680405.1 Salaquimonas sp.
GTTTCCATTCCTGCTCTTCTGCGATCCGTGGATTGCGGGATGAAGGCTACGCTCATTCTGTGGCAAAAATGGAATATGGGCCAATATGCCAGATCAGGTCAGATAACAGCAAGCCGGAAACGGTGGAACGGCGGTACGCATGGGCTGGATGAGGTCAAGAAAGCCTATGCGAGAGGCGTAACACGCAATCTGACAGTTCCAGAGCCATTCGTTGCCCCGATACCTACTCCTCGTCCTGAACCTATTCCAGAGCCTATCACTGTCCCTGATATTGTTATCGAAGATGAAAAAGAGATCGAAAGCGCCTTGCGCGATGCTGGCTCCCGGACAATCAAGGAAACCGATGTTGTAGAGCGTGTTGGCGTTTGGGGAAGCCTTGTTACCGCAGTAAAATATGCAATCGACCAAGTAACGGACTTTTTGAAGGATATGCCTGATTGGGTATTCCCGGCGCTAATTATCTGCGCCGCAGTGTTTATCTGGTATCGCAGCAAAAAGATCAAAGCCGCGCGTGTCGATGATACAATCTCCGGCAAGAATATCTCACGGATTGATCACGTCAAATCTGCTCTAAGGATTTAATAATGGCTAGTTCCACATTTGAGACAATCAAAAATATCGGGACGACTGTAGCAGTTGCCGGCGCGATTACATCGGGTGGATGGTGGTTGGTAAAACCCCATGCGGAGGATTTTATTGATCAGACTTTGAAGCTTCGCGGCTATGCCCTTCAAGAGCAAGTTGACGATGCCAATAAATCATTGGCTGATCAGGAAAGAAGTATTCAGGAAAACAACCGAATTGCAGTGGAAACACGCGACAAGGTTATTTTGCTTGAAAATAAGTTATCTGAAATTCTTGAGGCGGTTCAAGCGCAATGATCGATGTTTTTCTCTGGATATGGTCAAATCTAGCCTTTGTAAGCGCGATAGCGGGTCTTGTGGCTCTATGGTGGGTTTGGCCCCGTCTTGCGCTTGTTGGCGCTCCTGTGGCACTCCTGATCGTTGTTTCAGCCCTATTGGGCGGCTTTGGATGGGGTGAAAAGCGATATATCGACGGCAGGGAAGCCGGGGCAAGCGTTGAACGTATCAAATGGGAGAAATCCTACGAACTTCTCAAGCGCGACCTTGAGAACGAAAAGAACATGGCTGCAGATGAAATTGAGCAGATCAGAAGCCAGTTTGTTGAACTGCAAAAGGAAAAAGAGGCAATCAAGCAAGATGCTGCCGTTTCCAATGCGAGAATTATTCAAAGCATCATTTCATCCAACCCAAAAGATAGAGTTGTTATTTGTGAGAAAGCCAATGAGAAAATCATCATTGAAGCCTGCCCTAATCCTTATGCCGTTACTGTTGACCCTCGCAACGTGCGAAACCTACAGAGAAGCCGCAATCAAAACGGAACTGGCAAAGGTTCCAACTGAGATTAGAACGCCTTGTGATGCCCCCCAAATCGTTCTTGAAGGTGTTTCAATAGGTCAGGCTCTTGAGATTGCCACCTTGGACGGAGCAAACCTGGATCAATGCCAAGATAAACACCTTGCGGCTATAGCGGTATTTGACAAGATCGAAGAAATACAAGGCGCAAAGCCATGATCTGGAACGATGATGAAAAGCGCAAAGAGGATCAGTTTCTCCATGACCAATTCGCCAACGACAATTCGGCTTTGATATTCAGAATTGCTGGCAAGGGTTTCTTGTTTGTCGCTATT
>JBAUHS010000066.1:0-4649 GCA_049680405.1 Salaquimonas sp.
CTAAACAGCTTCGCTGCTCCAGCGATACCCGTGTCCTCGGCTCCATGAAGAATGTCGCCTGCGGGCCGCGCCAGTATCGCTTGCGGTGTTGTTTCGGCCCAGAACCGTCCGCCTTGTTACGACCCATCGAAACACTAACAACAAGGAGACTAACATGATTAACTTCACTCAATTCCGCATCATCGGCCGCATCGGCAACATCACAAAACTCGATAAGGTCACCCACATCTCGGTTGCATCAGACCGCCAGGTCAAAGGCGACGACGGAAAGTGGACCACCCAGACAGACTGGAACACGGTCACGATCTTCTCTGAACCAATGCGCAAACGCCTTTCAAACGCCAAAGTTGGAAAGAAAGGCAATCAGATCATCGTCGAGGGAACGATCCAGTCGAACTCCTACGAAAAAGAGGGTGCGACGGTCTACAAGACCAACCTCATCGTCCAGGACCTCGAAGTCCTGTCATTTGCTCAAGATGGCGCCAAAGAAAGCACCAAAAGCGGGAAATGAACCGAAGCAAAGGGTGGCCACAAGGCCACCCGCCCTTCGATCAAAAACCCATCTTAGACAAGGATACTCCGATGACATTTCAGCAAACACTTGATCTGGCAGAACTTGAAGCCGACATCGCCTTTGAGCGCTATCTTGAAGCTTTCAACGCAGACGATCATCCAGAGCTTTTGTCGCAGCTTGATACCGAGGCTCAACTTGCCCAACAACGTTATGACACTCTGACCCATGTGGTGCCGGCTGAATAAGCCGGTACTGCTCATTAATCAGAAGATGTTTCATCACGTTCTTCAGGCTCGAACGTCAGAAATCTTGGAAACTCTCTAAAATCAAAATCCATACCCCGCCGAAACCCACTGGATTGCCCCAAGCGCAGGACATGGTTTTCCAAGAGCAGTAATTCAACAAGTCGGGCTGGATCGCCTTGGCACTGCTCTTCCAACCGCTTGAAGTTGGCTATCAGATCTGGAAATTCAATTATGAACGGACTCGGTTTGTTTTTGTATCCAGGCTCAACCATCTCCCCCTCTCTTCGCAACTTGATATAGGATATGCTCTCCAATGCACTGACCCAAGGCCCGGTTGGATAACACGTCAAACGGATCGAAATGCGATTTAGCCAGTTGAATGAATTCCCGTGTGACAGTGCGGGTGGTTTCAACGGCATTTCCGTTGGAGACAATAGAGTTCTTGAGCGGAGATATTCTCCCCGCAAGCAAGTCAGTTTCTAATGTATCAAAGCCCTGTTTGAACAATCCAAGAATGGCCTGTTTCGGGGTTAAGCCATGGTCGATCATTTCGTCATATCGGGCGATTTGTCCTGCCGCGGGCGGGCAGGCCACCAAACGGATCAGTTCTTTAGGCTGTTCTGAAGGCTTAGGGGCTTGTTTCGTGAGTTCATTCAAACGTGCCCTCTGGCTTTCCTTCTTCTTAACGGGACTGACGGATGGTTGCACTCGTGCAGTTGTCTGTTGTTTGAGCGATTGATCAGGACCAGCATTCTTTTTGGGATGCAGATAGGCAGGGGGTTGTTTGATACCCATCAAAGACCACCAGTACCTTCACCAAGTGCTTCGAGCAGATCATCGGTCAGAGCTTTTGCTTCCGTCATAGCCATGGCGACATGGTTAGCGTTGAAACGTTTCATCATATCAATTGATAATGTTTCATGAATGAGATGAAGCAACCCGCTTCTGCTCATCGCAGCGTAGGCATCCCTTGCATGGAGCAATGTCTCGCAACGGGGAAGACCGGAAAGGGCTTCGAGGCTTTGCCTTTGCGAGATTGTGAGTTTGCCGACAGGCACGCGCTGGATCAGCAGCGCGATAGGAATATCCATCTCCATGCTTTGAAGCAGTCGGACGGTATGTTCGAAGGTTGATAATGCCTGGGTCATATCGAGTGTTGTCAGAGCCGAGGGTATGATCACCAGATCAGTGTTGATCAAACAGGCATTGTTCAATTCAGAACCGCCGCCACGCGTGTCGATGATTGTATAATCGGATTGGCTTGAAGCAATTTTTTCAAATGCGGTCTCGAAGGCATTTAAATCATCCGCCTCATAGACGCTGCACAGATTGGACCATGTATCCTGGGATTGTGCTGCTTCGCGCCAATCGATCAGCGGCATGTTTTCGTCGGTGTCAATGAGAGCAACACGTTTGCCAGCTGCAATGAGCGTGGATGTCACTGCCATGACGGCGGTAGTCTTTCCGGCACCGCCCTTGAAGGATGCAAATGTGATGGTCTTCATGGGGTGGCTCCATTGCCGAAGGTCGGCTTTCGATTTGCTTTACAAAGTTGCCTTATCGACTTGTTGATTTATCGAAGTGTTGAAATCTCGGTTTGTTGATGCATCGAATTATCCACCCATCCATCTGTCTATCTATCCATCTGTCCCGCTATTGAATTATCGGTTTATCGAGGTATCCGGATTGATGCTCTATCGGTCGTTTTATCGGATTATCGACATCTTGATTTATCCAGAGCCGATTTTCTCCTTTCTGGCCAACGTCTTTTGCTTAAGCGGGATTAGGGGAAGTCGGTAACGTTCGTTTCAAGTGAAGTGCTAAGGGTAGGGAAGGGTACGTGGCAGGATATATGCAAAGGTAGTCCCTTTGCCCACGTACCCCCACCAACACTGCCCAAGGGCAGAGTTGGTCGCCCACTAGGGGCTGAGATGGCGAAAGAAGACAACAAGAAGTGGGAACGTGATTTTTGACGAAAAATATCACTAAAACGAGGCCGCGCTCAGTGGCCAAGCAGACAGTCTGGCAGGGCAAAGCACCCAATCAGGGGCGATCCCGTGGCCAGTGGAAAGACAATTTATCAGAAAATTCGAGTGGCGTTAATGTATCCAAACTCGGATTTGCCGTTGTCAGCGTGAAACTGCGTCCGGCAGAAAAAGAAGAATTTCAGGCGCTTTGTAAAGAGCTTGGGTTTACTCCGAACCGGGCCATGCGCTCAATGATACGGCAGGCATCGGGGTTTCTGGAAGTACAAACAACAGCGCTTGATGAACTGAAACTCATCACCCGCAAAATCAGCGGCGTGGCGGTCAATATCAACCAGATTGCCAAGGCAGGAAACAGAACCCTCAGCCCTGACTTTGTCGCCTTCATGGAAGATCGAAAAGCACTGGGTGCAGAATTAGCGCGTCTTGAACAGATGATGCAAAACATCCTTAATGTTGGACGCAGACGCACGGACGGATTGGAACGATTGAAGCAAGTGTTGGTGGCCTCATGAGCGTGCATGTCATCGAACTTCTGGCAAAGACTGCTGCCAACAAGGAACGGGTCACGCCGGTTGATATCGTCATGGGCGATCATTGGGGCGAGCTTCAATTGGGCAGTTCCCTTCGTCTGTCATTGCTTCGACATATCTTGAAGAAACAGCAGACTGGCGGCGGCGGAAGAATAGGGAACAATAATCAATCCAGAATGCGCATTCCGCTTGAGGTGGTTCGCCGCTCACCCCAAGCCATGGTCAAGGTCATCCGCAAAGGCGGAACAATCAATGCACGGGGCATGCGTGATCAGATGGCCTATCTGGAAAAAGAGGGTGATGCACCGCTTGAACGGTCCGAGCGCTATTTTGGAACTGAACTGGATGGCGATGCCAAGGAAGCACTGATCGAAGCCTGGGGTCTGGCGGGGGAGACCAAAACCAATTCTGACAAGACAACCCATTTTGTGGTGAGCTTTCCAAGAGATACAGATGATGAAGCCGCTTACAGGGCAGGGCGGGCATGGGCAGAGACGATGTTCGCATCCGGCAGTTATGGCGACGTGTTCGACTATTATACGGCCTTCCACACGGACCGTGCCCATCCCCATATCCATGTGATCGTCAATCGCCGCGGGATGGAGAATGGTGACTGGCTCAAAGTCTCGCGCCGCAGCCAGTTTAATTATGACGAGTTTCGGGCGGTTCAAGTCGAGGTGGCTGCGCTTGAAGGAATTATTCTTGAGGCGTCACCGCGTCTTGCACGCGGGGAGAGCGAGCGTCCTGTTCCTGATGCGGAGATCCGCAATGCCAAAAAAGAAAAGAGGGAGGCGAAGCCGCCAGCGCATACGCCGGTTACTGCCATCAGGGCTGCAAGCACCTTAATCTTGCATGCCCAGCAAATTTCGGCCGATGCCGAGTTGCTGGAAGAACATTTACCAGAGCTTGCAAGCATGATGAAGACGGTCGCAGCCACGATTAGTCAGGGCCGTGCGATCATGACCAATCTTACAAACGAAAAACCATCCCTCACCTTGAACGAGGCGAAACAAGGAAGCGAGTTCATCATGTCACGACGCAGTGAAATCCTCGACGGTATCAAGGAAATTGACACGGAGATCGGAACCTTGCCGAACGGACCTGAGCGATCGCAATTTGAAAGGGAAGCCTCGCGCATGAAAGGCGATGCCGCCAAACTAATGCCAGACGTGATTGGCCTTCAGGATCACATCGATCCGAAAAAAGACGGTTATTATCGCGGCATTCGAGCCGAAGATGAGCGCGAGAAAGCGTTTAAGGCCAATGCTGACCGTGACGTTGGAGAATTGGCAAAATCTGTTGGCATTGATCCGGTGAAATTCGTTGCGCGTTATGAAGGGTCAGATCCGGTCTCAAAAGCTCTATCTGATCA
>JBAUHS010000067.1:0-2196 GCA_049680405.1 Salaquimonas sp.
TTGTCCAATGCATTTGGAAATGCATTTTCAGGCTGGTTGCATAGCAAAGGCTATTCGTCGTCTACCCTGATCACGTGGGCAGCGCTGGGTATCAGCATCTTTGGATCAATTGTTTTTCTGGTTGATTTACCCGTAGGCATCAGAATTGCATCGGCTTTGTGCTACGGTGCGGTCGGAGGACTGGTCCCAAGTTCACTCTTTGCAAGCGTTATCCTGATAGCACCGAACAAGGCATCATTTGCAACGGTAAATGGCATGCTCGCCCAAGGTTCGGCGATTGGACAACTGGCAGGCCCGCCGCTGGTCGCAGCGCTTTTCGCTTACACTAATAACTGGGCGATAGCAGTTCCCTTGGTGTTAGCGATATCGCTGGCTTGTTTGATCGGCGGTCGTCACCTTCGAAAATTTGAGGGTACAACAATTCTTCAAACAAGCCCTTCATAGGCCAAGCGAACAGCCAGCACGCCCAGCACCGCCAGGATGACCTTGTCGAACGCCTCCCTGGAAATATGACGGGCCAGAAAAGCTCCTATTGGCATAAACGCAACCAGAGGAATAATCGCAAAACAGCTCCACAAAAAGCGCTCTTTAGTCATCAGGCCGTAATGGATCATCATAGGTATCTGCACAAATGCCATCGCCAAAAAGAGTACTGAAATAGTAGCAATGAATTGGCCCCGCTCAAGTTTCATCGCGTTGAGGAATGTAATTGATACAGGAGCAGATATACCTGCTGCGCCTTGCAATACGCCCGCGAGGGTTCCAACCGGCAATACAATCTTGCTGGCCAACGCAAACGACAAACTCCAATGAGGCTTTGCCAAGCGAAACCCAATATAGATGAACACCGCTGAAGCTGCTATTAGTTTGAGCGTATCGCCAGAAACAGCTGTCAGCATAAAGGTCCCGATACCGGCTCCAAACATTCCGGCAACGGCAAACAGGCCAACAAATTTGAGCGGCAACAGATGTTTCCGATTGTTCCAGCTCTGCCACAAATTCGAAATCAAATTGGGCATAGCAAAGACGGTCACTGCCAGCGGAACGCTGTAGAACAAAGACAAAAGCGGAATGGCAATCAAGGGAGCACCCGCCCCCGTTGCACCTTTCAGCAATCCTCCCATGGCAAAGCCGATGAAGATGTAAACGATGTTATAGGTGAGGTCATCCATTTAAAATGTGTCCGAGACAGCGGAATTGATCTCGAGTAAAACCTGGCGTTTTTCTTCGCGTATTATCTTGATTGCGCGCGCAAGAGCGGCTGGAAGATCTTTGCCATCCTCCACCCTCTCGGTGTAAGCTCTGCTGGCCTCTGCAATCTTCAGATAATCCGGCGAAGGTTCAAGCGAGGTAAGCGGCATGGAATTGGTTTTTGCCGCCTGCCCCTTGGGATAGGAATTTACGACCGAGCGGCGCACGGCATTCCACATACCATTATTCTTGATGATGGTCAGCAATGGCAATTGCAAAGCTTCAGCAATTTGGTGACAAGCCGTGGGATTGGCAAAGACATAAGAGCCATCCCCGATACAAGCAATTACCAGCCGCCGCCTATCTGCCAATTGTGCTCCCAATGCAGCTGTCATCGCCCAACCAAGACCGCCCGAATGAGGATTGGCAAAAACCCTGTTGGGGCCTTTGAGTTTCATCATACCCGGCAAAGCGCCCAATTCGGAAAAGACAACAGCGTTTTCATCTATCGCCTCAGAGATACAATGGCTCAGCCATTCCGCACCAATTGGCGAGGCATTGCCGGCCTCGATCAAGGCTTTCAGCCTTTCATTTCGCGCAGACTTGCGCTCAGCCAATGCAGTCTTTCGTGCTTGCGAATTTGGCAATGGATCAACAAGGGCTTCACCCAAAGCCGTGACCGCTGCAACCGGATCAGAGCGAAGCGCGATATCCGTTCTGTAATTGCGAAAAGGCATTTTGGTGAAATGTGGGTCAGGACCGATGTGAATGATGGGAGTTTCAGCAGGTATCGGGTGAGCAGCCTCCAGCCAGGGGATATCGCAGTCTAATGCAATAACCAGATCAGCTTCCGCAAGCGCTGATGCTATATCATGGCCAAGGAAAGCCGGATGGTCAGACGGCATGACATTGCGAACCGGGAAAGGCTCACAAACGGCAACTAAATGTTTCAGGCAAAAACTTTGCAATACCGAAGAAAGCCTTCCTTCAACATCACCCCGCTGC
>JBAUHS010000068.1:0-76102 GCA_049680405.1 Salaquimonas sp.
GATTGAGAAATTGTACTGTATTCGCTATGAACGAGCCAGTTTGGGAGGACTGACTTCTCCTAGGCTCGTCAGATTGTCCGAATCTAACCATTTTCCGGAGGAGTAATAATGGATCGTCGTTCGTTTATTAAAAAAGCTGGTCTCGTTGGTGGTGCAGCCGCTGCATCAACAACGCTTGCCGCGCCAGCATACGCTCAAGGTAAGCGCAAGCTTACCATGGTCACAACATGGCCAAGAGGTGCAGCAGGTGTTTGGGATAGTGTAGAACGCGCTGCTTCCAATATTACTGAGATGACCGAAGGCAGCCTTGAAATTGAAACCAAAGCAGCTGGCGAATTGGTCGGTGCGTTTGAGGTTTTTGATGCTGTCTCATCAGGTCAAGCCGATATGTATCATGGTGCTGACTATTACTTCATCAATCAGCATCCTGCTTTTGCATTTTTCACTGCGGTTCCTTACGGAATGACAGCGCCTGAAATGATGGCTTGGTATTACAATCAAGGTGGTATGAAGCTTCACCATGAACTTGGTGAATTGTTCAACATCAAGTCGTTCATCGCTGGTAACACAGGCGGCCAAGGTGGCGGTTGGTATCGTAACCCGATCAACAGCGCGGAAGATTATAATGGTCTTAAATTCCGTATGCCTGGTCTTGGCGGTAAAGTTGTTGGTGTATTGGGCGCCTCTGTTCAGAACCTTCCAGGCGGCGAAATCTATCAAGCCCTGTCATCAGGTGCTTTGGATGCGACCGAATGGATCGGTCCTTGGTCAGATGAAAAATTGGGTCTTCAGGAAGTGGCTAAATACTACTATCCAGCTGGTTTCCATGAACCAGGTGCAGCCCTTTCTGTTGCGACCAATCTTGAAGTATGGAACAGCCTGACGCCAGGTCAGCAGCGCGCTGTTGAAGTTGGCTCCCTCGAGGCGCACCAATATACTTACGGTTTGTATATCGGCAATAACGGTCCAGCGTTGCAACGTCTCAAAGATGCAGGCGTTAATATGGGCGTGTTGTCTGACGATGTCTGGGACGCGTTTGGTCGCGGCACTGAAGAAGTCATGGCCGAGTTCATGGGCGATGAGATGTTCAAGAAAGTCTATGATTCATTCCTGGCTGGTATGAAGTCCTCATCAAACTGGGTATCTGTTTCAGATAGCACCTATACCGCTCAACGCGCACGCGTATTGGGTCTTTAAAATGAAAACGCCGTCCGGTTTAATCGGGCGGCGTTTTTGCTTGCTAATCATTGTCGCTGTCGATCTGATTGACCAACTTTTGTTGATCAAATTTAATACGCGATTATGAGATTGAGATTATTTGTTTTTGATCTCAAGGCGGAAATTGATTCAGGTTCAAAGTCTTTTTGAAAAGTTACCCGTCAATTTGAATGCCTTGATTGAACGAAATCCGGGGAATGAACGGTACTCATTCAATACAATTCGTGTGATCCAATTTCTGCCCATCAGTTAGGCGAACAGGCGGCACAGGTAATACAGCATAATTAGTGCTGCAGACGTTATTGGTTTCGGCGATTTGCTGGCGGGAAAACAAGATGATTGATGCGATTCTATGGCTTTTGCAAAATATGGCGATGGGTTTCGTGAATTTTTTCACGATACTCTTCAATCCGGCCACTTGGCCGAATTTTGGTGATAATGAATGGCTTATCAAATTCATTTATTACGGCGCTTCCAGAGAATTCTTCTTTATCCTTTTTGATTTGTTTCTGGTGTTGCTGGTTATTGGTCTCTTCAAGCGAAACATTCTCTGGGGATTTGTTCGCGGGGCTGAAGCCATCAATAATACAATTGGTAGAATGGCAGCGTGGGCTGTGCTGCTGATGGTGCTGCAACAGACACTGATTGTTGCGCTACAACGAATTTTCCGCGTGTCGGAAATCACCATTTCACCCTTTGGATATGGATTTACGAAGGATGTAAGTTGGTATGCCGAGGAGTTGAAACTCTATAATGCAATGATTGTTGCTCTTTGTGTTGGATATACCTTCATTCAAGGCGGTCACGTACGGGTCGATCTAATTTACAGTTCGATCAGTTTTAGAGCAAAGCGGATAATCGATATGATTGGCTCACTGATCTTCATGATCCCTTTTGTTTCAATTATTTGGCTATATGGATGGTTCTTCATGTGGCGTCACATTGTTCGCCCGCCACTTGCGAGTAATTATGACCTTGATCGCATGTTACGGGTTTCCAAAGCCCTGAAGTGGGACGTGGAAACTATTGGCTTTTCGCCAAACGGCTTTAACGGATATTTCCTGTTCAAGATATTGCTAGTCATGTTTGCAGTGCTGGTATTCCTTCAGGCAATCTCGTTCTTCTATCGTTCGCTCCTTGAGTTTTTGGAAGGACCGGATTCGGCTGACAAATATCTCGACCTGGATACGGAGCGCGAGCGGCTGGCAATGAAAAAATACGCAGAAAAATACGAGATGCTGACTGGTAAACCCTATTCGGCGTCCAATTAAACCAAACGCTTTTAAAGCGGCTCGCAGTTAAGTTTTGAATTTGAAAGTTTTGGGGAACGGTAAATAAAAATGTTTTTGGGTCTCGATGGTATCGAAGTCAGTCTGATTATTACGTTTCTTTGCCTATTGGCAGGAATTTTGACAGGGTTCCCTGTAGCTTTTGCCCTGGCGGGCGCAGCGCTAATTTCTTTTGGTATTATTGCCGCATTGGCTCAAAACGGACTTTTGATGAAAGAAGTCGTTGATTCAGCTTCAGATGGCTATAACGCGCTCCTGTCCAGCGGTATCACGCCGGAGCATATATCGAAATTCAATCACCCTGAATTGCCCACCATATTGCTGCCTCTGTTCGAACGCGGTTTGGATGACGCTATCAATAGAACCATCTCCTTCATCGTGAACCGCATGAATGAAAGAGTGTTCGCCGGCCCGTCAATTGAAACGCTGCTGGCTGTTGCCATGTTTGTTTTGATGGGGATTGCCCTTGAGCGCTCGCGTATTGCCAATGATCTGCTGACTACAATGGCCCGTGTGTTTGGCCCCTTCCCGGGCGGGCTTGCAGTCTCGGTTGTTGTGGTTGGTGCTTTCCTTGCAGCTTCCACGGGCATCGTAGGCGCAACTGTTGTGACTATGGGACTTTTGTCATTGCCGACGATGTTGAAGAACGGATATTCGCCTCAGCTTGCAACAGGTGTGATCAGCGCATCGGGTACACTCGGTCAAATCATTCCACCATCCATCGTTATCGTATTGCTCGGTACTTTGGCTGGCGATATCTATGCTGGTGCCCAGGAAAATCGGGCAACTTTGGCTGGTTGTTCCGATGCACTAACCTTTCTTGGAGAGCCAGCGGTACTTTCAGTAGGTACTCTGTTCAAAGCGGCTATCTTGCCTGGTGTATTTCTTGCTTTTCTTTATGCGGCCTATGCGTTTGGTTACGCTATGTGGAAGCCGCATTTGGCGCCACCTGTCCATTTTGATGCGAGCGATCGTGAGAGGAATACAAAAAGATCATTGTTCTGGTTTTTGCTGGTGCCGTTTATCGGCGTCGCTCTAACTGTTGTAGCGTATTCAACAAATATAGCCGGATCACAGCAAGTCATCACGGGTAACCAAACCATTGCTCATGACGGGCCTTTGTTACGGACCAATGTCAATGCAAAATGTAAAGCAGCGATGATCGAATTGCATGGTCAGGATGTTTGGGACCAGTCTGTTGCCAGGAAAGACGAGATTGCCCAGTCTGCTGCTGAGAACGCAGAAGAAATCAAAATCGATCTGACCAATGCTCAACAAGTTGAGCGGGCGCTTGCAGGCATTGCACCTTTGTCAGGTACAGCTCTGGTTATTGCACTTCTTCTGGGATTGGTTTTGACCACTGCTCATGGCGCAAGGCCTGAATATTCAGCGCAACCATTGTTGATTGGTGCAGGTGGTTTGCTAGCTTATTTGGCAGTTGACTGGTTGGTGGTTCATCCGCTGATGTCGCCGGGGCAAACTCTTGTCTACTACGCTGTACCGTTCCTTGCGATTGGATTTGGCCTCTGGCACGCGGGTTCTCGGTTGGCGGAGGTTGATATCATTCGCGTAGCATTTCCGCCGCTCATTCTGATCATTGCGGTACTTGGGTCAATTCTCGGCGGTATCACCAATCCGACCCCGGCCGCGGCACTAGGTGCGGTTGGGGCATTGATGTTGGCTGCCCAAAGAAAACTCGCAGATGAAGGCCGCGGTAAAGGATCAATGATCATGTTGGCGACGCTGGCCATTGTTGTATATCTGCTGGTGGGCGTGAATTTTGATCTGAGGACCGGTGTTG
Source organism: Salaquimonas sp. (assembly GCA_049680405.1). Taxonomy (GTDB): domain Bacteria; phylum Pseudomonadota; class Alphaproteobacteria; order Rhizobiales; family Rhizobiaceae; genus Salaquimonas. The sequence goes on from JBAUHS010000068.1 coordinate 4,309, forward strand.
AAGTAGTTGGCTTTGAGAACTGGGTTGCGATCATCATTGCGGTCATAGCATTTCATATTGCCATGTTTGGTATGTTCTATGCCTGCTGGGTACTTTGGTCACATAGAATTCTGACGCCGATTGTGCGGGAGTCAGCAAAAGTTACCTCTATGGTTTTTGCCATCCTGGTCGGTTCACAAATGCTGAATCTGGTACTGATCTCATTTGGCGGCGAAGACTATATCCAAACTTTCCTTCGCTCCTTTGAAGAGGAATGGGCCGTATTCCTGCTCGTAATGGCGATCATGTTTGTACTCGGTTTCGTGCTTGATTTCCTTGAAATCATTTACATTATTGTGCCGATTGTTGGTCCGGTGATTTATGGCGGCACATTGGACCCTGCCTGGGTGACCATCATGATCACGATCAATCTACAGACATCTTTCCTAACGCCGCCATTTGGATTTGCCCTGTTTTACCTGCGGGGAGTTGCTCCGCCAGAAGTGACAACGGGCCATATTTACAGAGGAGTAATTCCGTTTATTGCGATACAGGTAATCGGATTGGGCCTCCTGTGGCTATTCCCGTCAATCGTCACAATTGTTCCGGATTTATTGCCTCAAGGCTAATAAGCTGGTTTGTAGATGAAATTGGGCAGCTGAAATCAGCTGTCCTTTCTGCTGCGCAAATGATGGAAAGCCGTTGAAATTTGCGTTGGTTGACTTACTTCAGCTAAGAGAATTGAAAAACGAAAGAGCCAGATACCAATGAATGCGATGGATAAAAATTCTAAACTGAATGCTGAGCGCTTGGCTGCCTATCGCGAAGTAGGGCCGCTACCTGAGGATCATCCAGCTGTCAAAATTGGTAAAGTTGGTGTTTTGCTGGTCAATCTTGGTACACCAGATGGCCACGACAAAAAGAATATGCGGAAATATCTGAAAGAATTTCTGTCAGATAAAAGAGTGATCGAATGGCCAAAAGCGCTTTGGTATCCGATACTTTATGGAATAGTTTTGAACACAAGGCCTAAAAAATCCGGCGCGGCTTATGAAACCATCTGGAACAAGGAGTTGGATGAGTCACCGCTTCGCACGATTACCCGCGCCCAATCCGATAAACTCACCAAGGTTTTATCAAATGAAAGTAATGTCATTGTTGACTGGGGGATGCGCTATGGCAATCCGTCTATTGAATCGCGACTTGAAATATTGCGGAAGCAAGGCTGTGAGCGGATTTTGATCTTCCCGTTATATCCGCAATATAGTGCAGCAACGACTGCAACTGTAAATGACAAAGCATTTGAAGCGTTGATGAAATTGCGGTGGATGCCGGCGATCAGAACGGTACCTGCCTATCATGATGATCCAGCCTATATAGATGCACTGGCCATCTCAATCGAGAACCATTTGGCGACCCTCGATTTTGAACCGGAGAAAGTGATTGCCTCCTATCATGGTATTCCCCAAAGCTATTTCAAAAAGGGTGACCCATATCATTGCCACTGCATGAAAACATCACGACTTTTGAACGAGCGATTGGGCTGGAAAGAAGGGCGGCTGGTAACCTGTTTCCAATCACGCTTTGGTCCCGAAGAATGGCTTCAGCCCTATACAGACAAAACCATCGAAGCCTATGCCAAAGAAGGTATCAGGAATATTGCTGTTTTCAATCCGGGTTTTGTGGCCGATTGTTTGGAAACGCTTGAAGAAATTGCGGGCGAAGGCGAAGAGATTTTCCATGAGCATGGTGGGACAAATTTTACTCACATCCCTTGCCTCAATGATAGTGATGAAGGAATGGCGGTTTTTGAAGCGATTGTACGGCGCGAATTGGGTGGCTGGATATAGATCTATGCTGGTATAAACAGGCAAAATCCGCTTACTCATTGCGGTTTCCTTTGTAAATCCTGCGGCAAAATCCTATATGGGTACAAATGGTTTTTGTGAGGGAATACAAATATGCCGACTTTATTGGGTTTTGATGCCTGGGTGATTGCAGCTGCGGTTGTCCTGATAATAATCATTATCGCCGGGGTGAAACAAATCCCCCAGGGCTACAATTATACGGTTGAGCGTTTCGGACGCTATACGCGAACCTTGAAACCGGGCCTTAACATCATTGTTCCTGTTGTTGACCAAATCGGCGCCAAGATGAACATGATGGAGCAGGTGCTCGATGTTCCAACCCAGGAAGTCATTACCAAGGACAATGCGACCGTAAGCGCTGATGGTGTAGCGTTTTATCAAGTGTTGGATGCAGCTCAGGCTGCATACGAGGTGAGAGGGCTCGAGAATGCCATCTTAAATCTTACGATGACAAATATTCGTTCGGTCATGGGTTCCATGGACCTTGATGAGTTGCTTTCCAAGCGAGATGAGATCAACACTAGGCTGCTGCGGGTTGTTGATGAGGCAGCGTCGCCTTGGGGTATTAAAATGACCCGTATTGAAATCAAGGACATCAATCCGCCAAATGACCTTGTTGAAGCGATGGGCCGCCAAATGAAGGCAGAGCGCATCAAACGGGCCAATATTCTGGAAGCTGAAGGTTTCCGCCAAGCTGAGATTTTGAAAGCTGAAGGCGCAAAACAATCGCAAATTCTTCAGGCAGAAGGAGAACGTGAGGCTGATTTCCGTGAAGCGGAAGGACGCGAAAGGCTGGCCGAGGCCGAGGCCAAGGCAACGATGATGGTTTCTGAAGCTATTTCCAAGGGCGATATTCAAGCGATTAATTACTTTGTTGCGCAAAAATATGTTGAAGCATTGGGAAGTATCGCAACGGCAGATAATCAAAAAGTCATCATGCTGCCTATGGAGGCAACAAGCCTGTTAGGTGCTCTTGGTGGTATCGGCGAAATTACAAAAGATGCATTTGGCAAAGGCGGATCAAATAATTCGTCTGGTTCAAAGCCAAGCCGGACAATCCCTGCAAAAAACACAGCTGTTAGCCGTTCAGAGCCGGTGCAGCCTTGGGGTCAAAGCCAAGAATAGATGGATGTTAACCCGGTATGATGCGAAGGGTGGAGGACATTATGATTCAGAGTTTTGTCGCTGAAATGGGCGTTTGGTCCTGGTGGATATTTGCCGCCATTTTAATCGGTATCGAGGTTTTTGCGCCTGGTGCATTTTTCCTATGGTTCGGGCTGGCTGCGATAGCAGTTGGTGCGATTACCATGGTGTTCGGAATGGAAAGCGCTTTTTGGGTATGGCAACTTCAATTGATTGTTTTCGTGGTACTGGCACTGGTTTTTGCGGTGCTTGGCAGGAAGGTCATGGCCAATAAAGGTTGGGATAATAGTGATCAACCGGATTTGAATGACCGTGGTGCACAACTGATTGGCCGCAAAGCTATCCTCACCCAACCGATTAGTGAGGGAATGGGCAGGGCGCAAATTGGAGATAGTACCTGGCGGGTTAAAGGACCCGAATTGCCAGAAGGAGCAAAGGTCGTTGTCGTCTCCGCGAAGGGCGGAACACTAACGGTGGATGCAGCTGCGGAATAATCGTCCCGCTTGTGAATGCAACGCTCAGGCTACTCCAATTTTTAGTAAGTCATGGAGATGGACCAGGCCAACAAGCTTGTTGTTCTCACAAACCAAAAGGCTGGTGATAGAACGCCTATTGAGTTCTGCCATGGCAGTGCTCGCCAAAATGTCAGGACTCACAGTCGCTGGTGTGGGTGTCATGACTTCTTCAATGCTCATACTGTCCAGAGACCTTGTAAGATTGCGGCGCAAGTCGCCATCGGTGATCAGACCTTTCAGGTTTTGATCTATGTCCAAAATGGCAACACATCCAAAACGTTTATTTGAAATTTCTTCTACTGCTTCGGCCATCGTGGCGCCGATCTTAACGACTGGCAGGTCATTTCCTGTGTGCATGAAATCACGAATATGGGTGAGGTTTGCCCCCAAAGAACCGCCTGGATGAAATGTCTTGAAGTCCGTGGCAGAAAACCCCCGATTTTCCAGTAAGGCAACTGCCAGCGCGTCTCCCATTGCAAGTTGCAATAGCGTTGATGTGGTTGGCGCAAGACCATTAGGGCAGGCTTCTTCCAATTTTGGAAGCGTCAGGCAAATATCTGATTCTTTTCCCAAAGCTGAAGCCTCATTCCAGGTAATCGCGATCAGCGGTATACTGAACCGCTTGGCATAGGCAAGCGTACCTTTCAGTTCCGCCGTTTCTCCGGACCAGGATATTGCAAGGATTGCATCATCGCGGGCGATCATTCCAAGATCGCCGTGATTGGCTTCTGCAGCATGAACGAAATAAGACGGAGTTCCTGTTGAAGCCAGTGTTGCAGCGATTTTGGAGCCGATATGCCCGCTTTTGCCAACTCCGGTTACAATCACCCGGCCTTTGATGGCTTTGATGGTCTCTATCGCTTTGGAAAAACGGTCCGCCAAAGGACCTTCAAAAGCTTCGGGCAGGGCTGAAAGACCATTCTTCAAAATATTCAACGTATTTAGTGCAGAGACGATTTCAGGCTTTTGGCTCATCAAGTTCAATTCCATATGGTTTTGGCCACCAACAATTTACAAAAATTGGTGCTTTGAACCCGTTACTACAGGGTTTTTCGTTGAAATTAAATGCGAAGTTTTACCATTTACCGCATGCCAAAGTTATTGACTGATTTGATGGAAGTTAAAGGAAGCATTAACCATGAGCCTTTACGGTTGGATAACCAATTAATTGCCAATCAGGCTGCTTGAATGAACCGAAACACAATCTTTCTGCCGGGTCTACCGTTAGGCCGGAAGGCTGTATTGCCTAATAGCAAGCAGTTGGGCGGATGCATTGATGTATCTATCGGAACAATCGCCTGTTTAACATTTGCATCTGCGTTTCTGATTATTAACGCTCCATTGGCAAATGCACAGCAGGCAGACGTGAAATTGCAAGAAGAGTGGCCTCAGTCCATTTTACTACGGGGTACGACCGGCAGTGGTGAACAGGCAGCTGTTTTTTCCGAAAGTGAGCCAATCAGCTCTTCATTGGTTGGAAGACAAGACGATTTAGAGGGTACTGGGTCAGTTGATACGACAGACTCGGTTCGTCAACTTCAAGGTCGTGCACGTCCGGTGCAACGAGAACCGCAAGTCGTTGATCCTCTGGTCGTGGGAACGCCTAGCGCAAGGTCAAATGTCCGTACTAGCGTTGAACAGGAAGGTATTGGGGCAACGCCCCAGGAAGATCCCTTTTCTGCTTTAGGTCTTAGAGTTGGCAGCTGGAGAGCCTTTTCATCGGTTGAACAGACGGCAGGATATTCGACGAATATCAATGGAACAGCCGGGGGAGATGGCGCAGCCTTTTCCCAAACGCAGGTTGATCTGTCTTTGCAATCAGATTGGTCTCGCCATTCTGCGCGTCTTGATGCAACGGGCACTTTTCGCCGCGCCTTTGATTCAGAGGTTGAAGACTTGCCTGCCGCGGGTGTAACGGGTGGATTGAGTTTAGATCTGATTGATGGCTTGGCAGCAAATTTCGGGGCAAATTACAATTATGCGACAGAATCGGTCACTAGTAGTACGATTACCTCTTCAGCAGCCGAGCGGCCAGGGGTACATGCTTTTGGGGGATCTGCAGAAATTGCCCGTACAGATCGCCGTTTGATTTATTCGCTTCGTGGAAGCGTTGGGCGGACGACCTATGAAGATATCAAACTGACCTCTGGTGGAACGGAGTCACAGCAGGACAGGAATAATACTCTTTACTCCGTTACCGGTAGAGTTGGCTATGAAGCGACCGCTGTGCTGACGCCATATGTGGAACTTGAAGCAGGGATGCGTGACTATGATTTGAAGCGCGACCGGAATGGCGATGTTCGCGACAGTATTCTTTTGGGTGCCAGGGCAGGCGTTGAAGTTGATCTCGATGAAAAGCTCAAGGGAGAGCTATCGATTGGTTACCTGACCGAGCGGTTCGAAGGTGATAATCTTGAAGATCTTTCCAGTTTAACCCTCGATGGTAATATTGTCTGGTCTCCAGAACGTGATACGACAATTACCTTTGATGCCCAAACCGGATTTTCAGGCTCTACAACTTCAGGCCAAAATGGTTCGGTTATCTTTGGTGCCGGAGTAACGGCAGAACGGAATGTAACAGACCGTCTGAGCCTTTCCGCCAATGCGGGAGTTGATATCTCCAGGCAAGATGATGGTTCGAGGACCGATACCGCCTTTAGCGCAGGGGCCGGATTCAATTACTGGATCAATCGGTTTATGGCCCTTGCCGGATCTGTTGAACACACAACACAGCGCAGCACGGATGCGGCCTCAGAATATCAGGATTTGACGGTCCGGGGCGGAATCAAGTTTCAGCGATAGTTAAAGCAGCTGTTTTTGATCCCACTATTCTTCAAAGGGTGTAATGGATTTAAGCAATTGCTCAATCTCCGGACGGAGCGTTCTTGCCATCTCCTTGTTCCACATTGCATATGCAATGTTGGCTTTGATAAAGCCTTCCTTCGAGCCGCAATCAAATGTCCTACCCTGGAAAGTAAAACCATAGAATTTTTGTATTTTCGCCAGTTCCAGCATTCCATCGGTTAGCTGAATTTCTCCGCCAGCTCCAGTTTGCTGATTTTCCAGGATATCAAATATCTCCGGCTGGAGAATGTATCGGCCATTGATGAACAGATTCGAGGGGGCTGTGCCTTTCGCAGGTTTTTCCACCATGCCGGTGATTTCAAAACCACCTGCTGCATCTCTACCTTTTTCAACAATCCCATATTTATGGGTTTCTTCCCAAGCAACTTCCTCCGTGGAAATCACATTGCCGCCAGTCTGGTTATAAACTTCTACCATCCGGCTCATGCATCCTACTTCGTCCTGCATAACCATATCAGGCAGGAGCAGTGCAAAAGGTTCATCACCAATGATGTTTCGGGCGCACCAAACGGCATGGCCGAGACCCAGAGGAGCCTGTTGACGAGTGAAACTGGTCTCGCCTGGGCCCGGCAGAGCTGCCGATAAGATGTCCAGGGCTTCCTGCTTGCCGCGTTCACGTAAGGTTTGTTCAAGTTCAACCTGTAGGTCAAAATGATCTTCAATAACGCCCTTGTTACGCCCTGTGACAAATACAAAATGCTCGATACCGGCAGCTCGTGCCTCATCCACCACATATTGGATGACGGGTTTGTCGACAACTGTCAGCATTTCTTTTGGAACAGCTTTGGTGGCCGGTAAAAATCGGGTGCCTAGGCCAGCCACCGGAAAGACGGCTTTTCTAACGGGTTTATGGCTTTTCATTGGTTCTGACATCTTGTCTCCAAATCGGATTGGTTAATTCAATCTAAATAGAATGCATTAAATTGCGAGAGCAGTTTTCAACAGACCCTAATCTATTGGCGGTATGTTCCATGAAAAGCTGAAACAAATCGTCAACAAGGTGTTCTATTATGACAATTCTCGTCACAGGAGGTGCAGGTTACATCGGAAGCCATATGGTTCTGGAGTTATTGGACCAAGGCGAAAAAGTTGTCGTTATTGATAATCTTGTAACTGGATTTGAATGGGCGGTGCCTGACCGGGCCAAACTAATTCTCGGAAATATAGGTGATCGCAAGTTAGTTGAAAAAGTTATCAGAGAAAATGACGTAGAAGCTGTCATTCATTTTGCAGGATCTGTTGTCGTTCCTGAATCGATGGAAAATCCCTTAAAATATTATGATAATAACACAGGTAATTCACGCAATCTGATTGAAGCGGTTACAAATTGTGGTGTTGATAAGTTCATTTTCTCCTCAACTGCCGCAGTATATGGGGAGCCGTTAACAAGCGGCCCAATACGCGAAGATGCGGTTCTAAACCCAATGTCACCTTATGGCTCATCCAAACTGATGACGGAAATCATGGTGCGTGACGCGGCGCTTGCCAGCAACCTGCGCTATGTGATGTTACGATATTTCAATGTCGCCGGTTGCGATCCACTTAAACGCACCGGACAATCCACAAAAGGTGCAACTCATCTGATCAAGATTGCTTGTGAGGCAGCTCTGGGTAAACGGGCTCATATGGGTGTATTCGGAACTGACTATGACACTGAAGATGGCAGTTGCGTCAGAGATTTCATTCATGTGAGCGATTTGGTGAATGCCCACTATGCGGCGTTGAATTTCCTTCGCCAGGGCGGTCTCAAATTTACTGCAAATTGTGGTTATTCAAAGGGATATTCTGTTCTGGAAGTTATCAAGGCGGTCAAGGAAATTAGCGGAAATGATTTTCCGGTTGTCTTTGAACCAAGGCGCCCTGGGGATATTCCGGCATTGACGGCGAACTCGCATCGATTGATGTCTAGATTATCCTGGAAGCCGAAAAATGATGATCTCAGAACCATCATCAAGACTGCTCTGGAGTGGGAATCCATTTTGGATAAGAAGCTCAAATCAGCGTAAAATCTTGTCCGCTGATTCACATCCCATTTGTTGACGTTCACAAAGTATTTCATATCGCCATAATTTCATTCCGGTTTTCATGGTTAACCAATCATTGATGGATTTCCATTATTGATGTTGATTCGGTTTTCATGATCCCCAGGAGAATAGAATGAAATTTTCAAAAAGGTTTGCAGCCCTTGCCAAGATAACCTCTTTGAGCGTGTTGCTGGTGGGAACATCAGTGACTACAGCCTCGGCTGATGCTGGATTTCGCAACTGGATCAACGGGTTTTACTCCACAGCAGCTAAAAGTGGCATATCCAAAAAAACTTACAATTCAGTTTTCTCAGGAATAACCGAACCGGATCAACTGGTGTTGGAGCGGGCAAATTTTCAACCTGAGTTCACCTCGGAAGTTTGGGACTATCTTGATGCCCGTGTTACCAAATTTACAGTTTCAGAAGGACAGAAACTAAGAGTACAGTACAAGAAATGGTTTGACATCATTGAGCGCAAGTTCGGAGTGGACCGTGATATCCTTTTGGCTATCTGGTCTATCGAAACCATTTATGGCGAATATTTGAAGAGAGAAAATTCAACTCATCATATTGGCCAGGCATTGGCTACTTTGGCTTACAAAGACAAAAGACGCTCAAAATATGCGCGCACTCAGCTGGTGGCAGCGCTTAAAATTGTACAAAATGGTGATGTTTCCGCTGATGAATTGCGCGGTTCCTGGGCCGGGGCAATGGGGCATACGCAGTTTATTCCAACCAGCTACCAAGCGTGGGCTGTTGATATAGATGGCAATGGCCGCCGGGATGTTTGGAACTCGCCGCCGGATGCGCTTGCCTCTGCTGCGAATCTTTTGAAGAAGAATAAGTGGGTTTCGGGGCAAACCTGGGGCTATGAAGTTGAAGTTCCCAAAAGCCTTTATAGCCTCAAAGACAAAAGTGGTTATAAAATTAGCGACTTCGTGAAGAAAGGTGCAAAGCGTCCGAATGGAAAACCATTGGGTAATCTTGGCTCCAATGCTGTGTTGAAATTCCCCGGTGGCACAAATGGACCGGCATTTCTCATGATGAAAAATTTCTATGTCATAAAGCGCTACAACAATGCGGATAAATATGCGTTGGCAGTCGGTCATTTGGCTGACCGGATTGCCGGAGGTGGACCCATTATACAGAATTGGCCGCGTGGGTATATTCCCCTAAGTGATGAAGAGCGGTTTGAAGCACAAAAACATCTCCTTCGTCTTGGTTTTTACGATGGCGAGATAGACGGTAATATTGGTTCCGGCTCACGGAAAGCTATCGAGGCATTCCAAAAACGGGCTGGTATGAAGGTTACAGGGTTTCCTTCGCGCGAGGTATTGGCTAAATTGCGCAGCAGCTAGGCAAAGCCATCCTTCCAACATAAAGATGTGCGCTTTGTCGATCGGTTGTGCATGAACGTGTTTGTTGGAGATTTTTATGTTTCGTAGGTTTGGTCTTGCACTCGGAATATTGGCACTGACCATCTTTGTGGTTCCTAATGTGAACCATATTGTGGTTGGTGACGTCTATGCCCAAAGCCAAGATGCCAAACCAAAGCGCAAAAACCTTTTAGAATTGTTGTTCGGCGGTGCTGCCCGAAAAAATCGTGAACGCAAAGAAGCAGCAAAGGCAGCAAAAGCCGCCAAGACAACAAATCGACAGGCAAAAGTTGTCCGTGTAAAGCGGTCAAAAACGAAAAAATCCAACACTTCCTCTTCAATAATTGCCAGCGCTGCAGCTGCCAATCAAATTGCTGCGGTTGAAAAGTCTGAGGATGCGGCCAAAGTCTTGGTGATTGGCGACTTTATGGCGGATCAATTGAGCCAAGGTCTTGAACGCGTATTTGCTGCCAATCCCGGCATTGTAATTGTGAACTCTTCGGTCGCTCTATCTGGTATGGTTAGGGATGACGTGAAAAATTGGCCTGAATCGATCGACTCCCTGATTGATCAGGAAAAGCCGATTGTAGTGGTAGCGTTGGTGGGTATGAATGACCGACAACAGATCCGTGTTGCTGAAGGAAAATTTAATAAGCTGACAGATGGCTGGATGACAGTCTATGAAAAACGAGCAGACATTCTGGCGCGGAACATTCGTGAGAAGCGAGTACCCATGATTTGGGTTGGGCTTCCACCAGTTGATAAAACCAATATGAGCAGTGACTATATTCGCTTTAACGAGATTTATCGCAAAACTGTAGAAGCCTATGGTGGGATTTTCGTGGATGTTTGGGATGGTTTTGTGGATACTGAGGGACGCTATTTCCGCTCAGGACCGGATGTGAATGGACAAATAGTCAGGCTTCGCCGTGCCGACGGGATTAATATGACTGATAGCGGTGAAGACAAGTTGGCGTTTTATGCGGAAAAAGCAGTGAAGAAAATGACCGGCTTTAGCAAGGATGCACTGGTCTCTTCCTTGGGTTCTCTCAGTGATTTCGGAGTTTCCAACGAACCTCAATATGATCCAATAGGAACAGGAAAAACCATTGTTGTGGCCTTGGGTGGTCCTGCGGCAGATGGCGGAAGTGTGCTTGAAGGGGCTGAGGGCTTTCTCAATGAAACCCAAGCGAAACAAAGCTCAAGTTTTGAACTTGTGGCCAAGGGACTTGCAAGCCAACCTAAAAAAGGTCGGATTGATGCCGCGTGGGGAGTACCATCCTTTTCTCTGGCCCGCGATGAAACCCCCGAGCCTGTTCTTGCGAATATGCGAGGAATTAGCCTAAAGGGCTTTTTGGATGAATTGCCTCCCCTTGCAGATGATGGCAGTTCTGTATCCTCTGAACAGGCAGGCTCAGCCACTGTTTCGAACTAGGGTCAGGACTCATTAATTAACGCGAAATGGGTTCTGACCCTAGAACAGTGAGCAGTTTTAGCGCGGAAGGACTGTGCGACCCATCAGGTCCAGGTCAATGGCTCTTGCAGCCTGACGGCCTTCGCGGATCGCCCAGACCACGAGAGACTGACCACGCCTTGCGTCACCGGCGGCATAGACCTTGTCGACAGATGTGCGATAGTCCATCTCATTGGCATGAATTGAACGGCCACCTCGGGGATCTGTGTCCAACTTCGGTTTGATTTCATCTATATAGGTATCTTCCAGCGGACCGGAAAATCCGATTGCGATAAATGCAAGGTCAGCCTTGATGATGAATTCGGTTCCGGGAATTGGCTCGCGTTTTTCGTTGACCCGGGCGCATTTTACTCCAACGAGTTTTCCGTTTTTACCGACAAATTCCAATGTGGCAGCAGCAAATTCACGGTTTGCACCTTCGGCCTGAGAAGATGATGTGCGCATTTTTGTTGCCCAATAGGGCCACACCGTCATTTTGTCTTCTTTTTCCGGAGGCTCCGGCCTGATGTCCATTTGAGTGACTTCAGTCGCACCTTGACGGAAAGAAGTGCCGATGCAGTCAGAAGCTGTATCGCCGCCGCCGACGACAACAACCCGCTTGCCACCAGCCCAAATTTCTTCGCTAGGCCACCCAGGGTTTTTGATATCTTCGCTGCCAATGCGGCGGTTTTGTTGAACCAGGAATGGCATCGCGTCGTAAATGCCGCTGAGATCAGCTCCTGGAATGCCGGCATCGCGCGGTTTTTCCGAGCCTGCTGCAAGCAATACCGCATCAAATTCGCTGGTGAACTCTTCCATTTTCTTGTCAACGCCAACATTGACGCCGTAATGAAAACTTACCCCTTCGCCAGTCATTTGTTCGATGCGTCTGTCTATATGAAATTTTTCCATTTTGAAGTCAGGAATGCCATAGCGCAGCAATCCACCGGCTCTGGATTCCCGCTCAAACACATGGATTTCGTGACCAACGCGGGCCAACTGTTGCGCAGCTGCCAAGCCAGCAGGACCGGAGCCGATAATAGCAATCCGCTTGCCGGTTTTCACATCACATGGCTGTGACTGGATCAAACCGAGTTTGAAGGCTTTGTCGGCAATGGCCTGTTCAACCGTTTTGATCGCAACTGGCGCATCTTCCAGATTGAGTGTGCAGGCTTCCTCGCAAGGAGCCGGGCAAATCCGACCAGTGAACTCAGGGAAATTGTTGGTTGAATGAAGGTTGCGTGAAGCCTCTTCCCAGTCACCAGAATAAATCAGATCATTCCAGTCAGGGATCTGGTTGTGGACCGGACATCCCATATCGCCATGGCAATATGGGATGCCGCAGTCCATACAGCGTGCGGCCTGTTTGCCAACTTCCTCATCGGTCATTGGCAGAGAGAATTCGCGGTAGTGGCGAATGCGATCTGACGCCGGCTGATATTTAGCCGTCTGACGGTCGATCTCAAGGAAACCTGTAACTTTACCCATAGTTCAAACTCACTCTTTGATTATTCCGCTGCCACGCCGCCGAGGCGCATATCTTCCATTTCCTGCAATGCACGGCGATATTCAACGGGCATAATTTTCAGGAATTTCGGACGGAAGGTTTCCCAATTGTCGAGAATTCTCTTTGCCTTACCCGAGCCAGTGAAATGCATATGGTTGGAAATCAGTTGGAACAGACGCTCTTCATCGTGATGGTTCATGTTGGAAGAAACGTCAACCCGGCCTTTGTGGGCCAGATCGCCACCATGGTGATGCAGTTTTTCCAACAGATCATCTTCTTCAGGGACCGGCTCCAGTTCAACCATTGCCATGTTGCAATGCTTTGCAAAGTCACCCTTCTCATCGAGGACGTAAGCAATGCCGCCGGACATACCCGCAGCAAAGTTTCGACCAGTCTCGCCAATCACAACCACGATCCCGCCTGTCATATACTCACAGCCATGATCGCCAACGCCTTCGACAACAGCGATAGCGCCAGAGTTTCTAACGGCAAAACGCTCACCTGCCACACCCTGGAAATAGGCCTGACCAGTGATGGCACCGTAAAGACAGGTATTGCCGACAATGATAGATTCTTCCGGTATGATACGGGTGTTTTCCGGTGGGCGGATAACAAGACGGCCGCCCGATAGACCTTTGCCTACATAGTCATTTGCATCCCCTTGAAGATCAAAGGAAATTCCATTGGCAAGAAATGCACCAAAGCTTTGACCAGCGGTTCCTTTGAACGAAACTGCGATAGTATCTTCTGGCAATCCGTCATGATTGTATTTTTCCACCAGTTTTCCAGAGAGCATTGCGCCGACAGATCTGTCTACATTGGAGATATCCATATCGATGCGGACCGGTTTTCCGTCATCCAAAGCGGGCTTTGCTTTCTCGATCAACCTGCGATCAAGAATATCGGCAATTGGATGAACCTGGCGCTCGGTCCAGTAGATATCCTTCTTGTCTGCTTTCGGCTTGTAGAAGACTTTTGAGAAATCCAGCCCTTTGGCTTTCCAATGGTCAACCATGCCCTGTTTTTCCAGCAATTGGATTTCGCCGATAATCTCATCGAACTTGGTATAGCCAAGTTCAGCCAGAATTTCGCGAACCTCTTCAGCTACATAAAAGAAGAAGTTGATGACATGTTCTGGAGCGCCTTTGAAGCGTTTGCGCAAGACCGGGTCCTGGGTCGCAACGCCTACCGGGCAAGTGTTCAGATGACATTTGCGCATCATGATACAGCCAGCGGCAATCAGCGGCGCTGTTGAAAAGCCGAATTCATCGGCTCCCAACAAGGCACCAATCACTACGTCACGACCGGTCTTCAATCCACCATCAACCTGCAAGGCGATGCGGGAGCGTAGACCGTTCAGCACCAGAGTCTGATGAGTTTCTGCCAGGCCCATTTCCCAAGGTGAACCGGCATGTTTCAATGATGTGAGCGGAGATGCGCCTGTGCCGCCGTCATAACCTGAAATGGTGATGTGGTCTGCCCGTGCTTTGGCAACACCGGCTGCCACTGTTCCCACACCAACCTCGGAGACGAGTTTGACAGATATATCCGCTTTTTCATTGACGTTTTTCAGGTCATAGATCAGCTGAGCCAAATCTTCGATGGAGTAAATATCATGGTGCGGTGGAGGTGAAATCAGACCAACACCAGGAGTTGAGTGGCGTGTTTTCGCAATGGTTGCATCAACCTTGTGCCCTGGTAATTGTCCACCTTCGCCAGGCTTTGCACCTTGCGCCACTTTAATCTGGATCATGTCAGCATTGACCAGATATTCAGCGGTTACACCGAAGCGGCCTGAAGCAACCTGCTTGATTGCAGAGCGTTCAGGGTTTTTGCTGCCATCCAACAACGGATAGAAACGATCCGGCTCTTCGCCGCCTTCACCTGTATTGGACTTGCCGCCGATCTGATTCATGGCGATGGCCAAAGTCGTATGTGCTTCGCGAGATATCGATCCGAAGCTCATCGCGCCGGTAGAAAAGCGTTTTACGATTTCAGTTGCTGATTCAACATCATCGATTGAAACGGATTTGCGCCCTGTTTCTACAGCTGTTTTGAGTTTGAATAAACCACGGATGGTCGACAATTGCTCTGACGAATTGTTCACCTCATTGGCATAGTCTTTGTAGCGCTCTGGAAGGTTCCCACGCACTGCATGTTGCAATGCGGCGATATTGTCCGGTGTCCAGGCGTGGCTCTCGCCCCGCTTGCGGAACGCATATTCTCCACCGATATCCAATGAATGGCGAAGAACCGGATCATTCGAAAACGCAGCGGTGTGGCGGCGAACGGTTTCTTCAGCGAGTTCCGCAAGACCAATGCCTTCAATTGTTGTGGCTGTGCCTGTGAAATATTCTTTCACAAATGCACTGGTCAGACCAATTGTATCAAATATCTGTGCGCCGCAATAAGACTGGTAGGTTGAAATGCCCATTTTGGACATGACTTTCAAAATGCCTTTATCGATGGCTTTGATGTAGCGCTCAACAATTTCATATTTGTCGACTTCTGCCGGAAAATCGCCACGGGCATGCATTTCCAGCAAAGTTTCAAAAGCACAATAAGGGTTGATGGCTTCTGCGCCATAACCTGCCAAGCAAGCAAAATGATGTACTTCACGCGGCTCGCCAGTCTCAAGAACAAGCCCAACGGAAGTGCGAAGACCTTTGCGGATAAGATGGTGGTGGACAGCTGCCGTTGCCAAAAGGGCAGGAATGGCTATCCGGTCCGACCCAAGCTGACGATCGGACAAGATGATAATGTTGTAGCCGCCGGCTACCGCTGCCTCTGAGCGCTCACATAGTCGGTGCACGGCACCTTCCATCCCCGCAGGGCCTTCGGTCGCCGCATAGGTGATATCAATGGTTTTGGTATCAAAGCGATCTTCAGTGTGGCCAATGGAGCGAATTTTTTCCAGATCGCCATTGGTCAGGATTGGCTGCCGAACTTCCAGACGTTTGCGACGGGAAGAGCCGACAAGATCGAAAATATTCGGACGTGGGCCAATAAAGGAAACAAGGCTCATGACCAGCTCTTCGCGGATGGGATCAATCGGAGGATTGGTCACTTGAGCAAAGTTTTGCTTGAAATAGGTATAGAGCATTTTCGATTTGTCAGACATGGCCGAAATGGGCGTATCAGTTCCCATCGAGCCAATAGCTTCCTGACCAGTAGTTGCCATGGGAGCCATCAGTATTTTTGTGTCTTCCTGAGTGTAGCCAAATGCCTGTTGACGGTCGAGCAGGGAAACATCGCCGCGCAGGGCACGAGGCTCAACGGGCTTCAAGTCTTCCAGGATCAGTTGGGTATTTTCCAGCCATTTTGTATAGGGATGCTGATTGGAAATCTCAGACTTGATGGTTTTATCAGAAACGATCTCCCCTTTTTCCAAATCGATCAGCAGCATTTTGCCGGGCTGCAAGCGCCATTTGCGGATGATTTTTTCTTCCGGCACAGGCAGAACGCCAGCTTCTGAGGCCATGATCACCCGATCATCGTCCGTCACAATATAGCGGGCAGGGCGCAAGCCGTTACGGTCTAGCGTCGCGCCGATATGGCGACCATCGGTAAAGGTTACTGCTGCTGGGCCATCCCATGGTTCCATCAATGCTGCATGGTATTCGTAAAAGGCTTTTCGGTCATCAGCCATCAATGTGTTGCCCGCCCAGGCTTCTGGGATCAGCATCATCATGGCGTGAGGCAGCGAATATCCGCCTTGGAACAAAAACTCCAAAGCATTGTCAAAACAGGCTGTATCAGATTGCCCTTCATAGGAAATTGGCCAAAGCTTTGCGATGTCATTGCCGAATAGCTCTGAGTCGACAGAGGCCTGACGAGCAGCCATCCAGTTATTATTGCCGCGTTGGGTATTGATCTCACCATTATGGGCAACCATCCGGTAAGGGTGTGCCAGTTTCCATGATGGGAAAGTGTTTGTGGAAAAACGCTGATGAACCAGCGCCAGTGCTGATTTGAAATCTTCATCAGCTAGATCAAGATAATATTTACCTACCTGATAGGCCAGAAACATCCCTTTATAGACGATTGTGCGCGATGACATGGAGACGGGATAAAATCCATTGTCACGGCCCTCAGTTTCGCTGTGAACCCGATTTGATATGACTTTACGTAGCAAATAGATCTTGCGTTCAAAGTCGTCACCAGCTGAAATGGTAGCAGGGCGGGAAACAAATATCTGAAGATGCACAGGCTCTGAGGCCATGATATCTGGCGCTTTGGACAGAGAAGAATTGTCCACTGGAACATCGCGGATTGCAATAAGGTCCATTCCTTCAGATTCAATGCTCTCCTTGACGATATCTATCAGATTTTGACGAATTTTTTCAACTTGAGGCATGAAGAAGTGCCCCACGCCATACTCGCCTGGAGCAGGTAGTTCTACATTTTGTTTTGCGAGTTCTTTTTTGAAGAACTCATGGGGTATCTGGACAAGCAGACCTGCGCCATCACCCATTAGGGGGTCAGACCCTACGGCGCCGCGATGGGTCAGGTTTTCCAGGATAAACAGCCCGTCTTTTACGATCTGATGGGAAGGCTTGTTTTTAAGATCAGCCACAAAGCCGACGCCACAAGCATCATGCTCGTTGGATGGGTTGTACAGGCCTTGTGCTTGGGGAACACCGCGAATATTCAATGGAGTTTCCTGTTTGGCAATAGAAGGTTTCTCCGTCGTCACAGATGTGGCATCAGCAACAGAGTTATTATCAACGATCCGATCTATGGTCATTTGAAACCCTTCCCATGAGTATACCGGATATTTCCGGCAAATTTTCGATCTTGGCACTGATGGAAAACAGGGGTCTCCAGTGTGACCAAGGCCAAGTATATCAGTTTAACCGATGACATTTCGAGCTAAAGCGCTGCGACAATGCTTCGTGTTTAGCAAATTTCGAGCTCCGATTAAATATTTCAACGTGATATTATATCGGGCGAATGAGCGCATGCTGAAATAGGTCAGCATTGCTGTCCTAAACGGTGATGAGATGCCAGATATTAACGCTTTTCGCAAGGGGTAAAGGTAAAACTATTGTAGAACCAGCAGCATCAGCGCCTCTGGATGTCCTTTTTAGCCTGCTATTTCCACCTTCTAATAATTGCAAATAATACATATGGTTACTTGCAATATTTTGTTGATGGACTTAGTCTAGCCACGGGGTAGTACTAGAGCATATAAAGCTTGCGCGTTTGCGCGGCAGATTAGAGTTCTAGGTGGGTGTGACTATTTTGAACACCACGAATGAATTTGGGGCCCTATTTGATACCAAAATTTTGAATTGCATTTTCAGATTGGAGTCCAGTCTCAAGGTGGTTTTTCTGCACGATGTCAGCGCTGTCGCCCCCAGACTGATGAAACGGTAGGCAAACCTTCTTAGAAAGTGATCTGGCTCCAGTAGCCCGACTCTGCTTTTGCAGAGTCGGGTTTTTATTTTTCAAGATCATGTATCGCCCTTATCGTCGCGTCTTGTGGCGCCTATTTATCCTGCGAGTTTTGATAGACAAGGCTTGTCGAAATGTGCGACCAATTTTAAAAAAACAGGAGTGGATAGATGTTTTTTGCCAGTGACAATTGGTCAGGCGTTGCGCCTCAAATCAACCAGGCGCTTTTGGACAATAATTCCGGCAAAGTTTCCGGCTATGGCGCAGGGGTGTTGGATAAAAAAGTTGAGGCAAAGCTTAGCGAGATTTTTGAGCGAGAGGTTGTTGTCTTTTTCGTGTCTACAGGTACAGCAGCAAATTCGATTGCAATCGCTGCGACCGCCAAACCTGGCAGTGTTACGTTTTGCCATACAGAATCACATGTAAATGTCGATGAGTGTGGAGGCCCGGAATTCTTCTCGGCCTCAAGGCTTTGCAGCGTCCCGGGAAAAAACGCCAAAATGGATCTGGCTGAGTTAAAAGCCGCCATAGCGCGCTATCCAGCTTCATTTGTTCATCATGGAAGGCCGGGCGGGATTACCTTGACCCAATCAACAGAGCTTGGAACTTTATACAGTCTTGAAGAAATTCAAGCATTTTCAGATGTTGCGAAAGAGCATGATATTTCGCTTCATATGGACGGGGCGAGATTTGCCAATGCGATAGCCAGTATGAAGGTTTCGCCTGCTGAAATGACCTGGAAATCCGGAGTTGATTTTCTTTCCTTTGGGGGTACAAAAAATGGTTGCTGGTGCGCCGAAGCACTGATCTGTTTTGATCCTTCCAGGCGCGATGAATTAGCCTTCCATCACAAGCGAGCAGGGCAATTGTTTTCCAAGAGCAGGTTTATTTCTGCCCAGTTTGATGCATATCTGAAAGATGATCTTTGGCTTGATCTTGCCACACATTCAAACCAAATGGCGGAACAATTAGCCAGCAAGATCAAAGCGTTGAATACGGTGCAATTGGCATGGGAGCGTGAGGCCAACGAGTTATTCGTGGTGATCAATAAGCAGAAGGCCGCTGAACTTCATTCCAAAGGCGCGAAGTTTTTTGACTGGCAAGTTCCTTCGGCTCATTCAGATTTGTTGAAAGAGGGCGAAGAGCTGTATCGGTTGGTCACGAGCTTTGCGACCACATCTGAAGAAGTTGATCAGTTTATGGCCTGTCTATCGGCCTGAGGGGTTCTACGAACCTTCGGCGATGACTTTGCCTGGCCAGTTCTTGGCCGCTCCGTCTCGCTGCCTGGAACAAATGCATAAAATGCAGCCAGCAATTGTTCGCGATACCTGTCGCGTTCCTGCAATAATTCGTGTTTTGCGCCTGGAATAATGAGACATGATCCTGAGCGAAGTCTGCGGCCCAAATGCTCCGCAGCTTCATTATCGACGACCTGGTCATTGCCAGCACAAACCAGCAGCGTCGGAATGGTGATTTGGTTGTGAAAATCCGGATCGTTTACTCTGTCCATTGCTCTTGAAGCTGCAAAAACCCATGAAGCGGTTGGCCCGCCGATGGTGATATCGCGTTCATCCCCGGCAAATTGCGCATTACGCTGAAAGCGCTCCAAATCTGATGTTAGTCTATTGCCGCTGAAGGGACGGTTCTCATCCGGTGTAGCGCCGCCGGACATAAAGGTTCCACCTAACCCAAACACATGCATTGCACCTGTCAGCCATTTAACGGCATTTTGTGCCAATGGCAGAGTTCCGAATTTCAACAAAGGTGCAGCAAGAACCATGCGGCGAATTCTGTTCGCGAACAGAGGCGCTGCCAGCAAGGCGACGAGTGAGCCTGTTGAGTGAGCCAGAATGTAATAGGGGCCACGGCAGTCAGGCAGGGCGACCTCGGAAATGATCGTGTCGAGATCCATCACGTATTGATCGAAATGCTCAACAAATCCCTTTCGCGGATCTTCCAACATACGGCTGGAGCCGCCTTGTCCGCGCCAGTCGAATGTTAAAACGTCAAAACCCTTTTCGCGCAGATCTGTCGCTGTCTCATAAAGTTTTTCGATATATTCTGCGCGTCCATGCAATAGCAGCACCGTTCCGATGGTCGGCGGATTGGTGGTGCGCCAATGGGCATATCGTAGCTTTATGCCATCTTTGGTCATAACCTCGCCTGCCTGGGGATTGGAAGGCATTGGATTATATTTTGGATTTGCCAGTTTCATCAGGAAAGGCTTTGCTCGGACTGAATAAAATAAAAATCGATAAATGGTTTGGGCTACAGCTCAACTTTTCCTATCTTTTTCGTAACCTATTAGCAACTGGAACTAAGTAGTCAAAAAATTTTTGAAACTCTTGAAAGGTCATTTTCGAGTTCCCACATTAGCTACATCGGACGCCGAAAGGGTTCGTGCTAAACCAACTGACCTGCCGGTTTCCGGGGATCAGTTCAACCAAACGCAATGTCGCTTCAAGGAGGACTTTATTATGCGTAGTGTAGATTATGCACCACTTTACCGTTCAACAATCGGCTTTGACCGCTTGTTTTCCATGTTAGACAATATGGCAAGCAGCGAAGCTCCGCAGACTTACCCCCCATATAATATTGAAAGCACAGGTGAAAATGCCTATCGCATTTCTATGGCTGTTGCTGGCTTTAGCGAGGATGATCTGACGATCGAATCCAAACAGCATACGCTGACCGTGACGGGGGAAAAGAAAGAGTCGGCTGACGCCAAGCCAACGGAGTATCTGTTCCAAGGGATTGCCTCAAGAGCGTTTGAAAGACGCTTCCAGTTGGCGGATCATGTGGAAATCCGCTCTGCAAAGCTGGAAAACGGACTGCTTCATATTGATCTGGTTCGGGAAATTCCGGAAGCAATGAAGCCGCGACGTATCGAAATCAGCAAGCCTGATGAAAAGACCAAGAAGGTCAAGCAGATCGCTGCATAACTGACGAATCCAGTCGAAAAATATAGCGCCTCGCTAACCCAGCGGGGCGTTTTTTTATGGGCATCAATGATGCTTTATCGGGCCCGCCACCAATTGGCGAGTAATCTGTCAACAGACAAGTAGCCAGCTCCTTTGACGATCAATACGATAAACAGGAACATCCAAAGGGCACGTTGGTCCATCACAAGGGATGTTGCTTCGCGGTCAAATAATTGGCCAATCGTACCGGCATCAACCTGATGGACGTAGATATCCACATAGCTTTGAACGATGACAAAAATTGCCATTCCGGCAGCTGCAATTCTTGTGAATAAACCGATAACGATCAGTAATGGCAAAAGGAATTCTGAAATTGTTCCGACAAAAACAACTGCATCCAGATGCCAGGGAATATTTGCAGTATCGAATTCATAAGCCAGCATGCCGGCTTCTCCCAATATCTGAAAATAGGCACCGTCCTGAATGTTGAATATTCCAAACAGACCTTCGCCAATTTTTGTTTTTCCTGAATTCCAGAAATATCCGAAAAGAACTGCCAGGAAAGTCAGGCGAGCCAAGGTTGAGATCAGCCAACCGTTTGCTAATTTCTCAATAATGCCAAATACTGCATCGTGCAGTTTTTTTATGGATGTAACGAGTGACATGAGCTTAATCCTGTTGTTCTGTTAAAATGGTTTCTTGAAAATTCCGGTTTGCAATAGAATGGAAATTGCTTGAGATGCATCGAAAGTGGCGTCATTTTGCAATGCGATTGCGATGGCTTCACCTAGAGTCTTTCCATCCAAAAGCGCATTGAAAAAAACTGCCTGCGAAGGGGTAAGCAAGGTTGCCAAACAATCGTAAACAGGCCGAGAGATCAGCATGGTTTGACTGTTTTGAAGATTTATCCCCGGGCAAGGCCAGGTAATGCGGGCATTGAACAAATCAAAAACCGGAAACTCCGACTGAATGATTGATGCTGCCGGATGAGCCCTAAACTTCAGGTCCATTGTTTTTTCAGGATCAATTTCGGTCAGATCTGCAGGCTCGATAAAGGCTCCATCCAAAGCATGATATGCTTCAAGCCATTTCAGTTCAGCCGTTGCAACATCCTTCAGGAATGGGGATTTCGCCAAGGGCCTGAAGGCTGACAGAAACTGTGGAAATTCGCGTCCGTATTGCAGCATCAGGGGAGACTTTGGTGGATGATTGGCAATGAAGTTTCTGGAAACCAGAGCGAAGTTTTCCTCACCCATGATCTTGTGCAGTGAAGGATATGCGGCCTTCATTGCCTCCATCAGGCTGACCACTACATTGTTCCGGTAGACCGAAAATCTCTTGGGAGCAGAGTGGCCTTGTTTACCCACGCCAGAGGGCATTTGGGTATCTGGATCCAAAAGCGCTGAGGCAAATTCCGAGTTACGCAATTCATGTGGCGTGGTTTCGGTGGAGAGTGGATCAGGTTCCTGGGTCACCGTGAAGCCACTTTTGCAGATTGTTGCATTGATTGAGGGGTGGGGCCTTTGTTGGTGCCGAGGATCCTGTCGGCTTTTAGAGCTTCCGCTGCCAGAATACTCCAATCAGGCACATCATTGTCCCACTCGACGAGACTGGGAAGCGGGCCCGTTTTTGAAAGTGTGTGCCTGTAAAGATCCCAAACATCGTCGCAGACTTCCCGGTCATGGGCATCGATCAAAAGAGGACTGCCTTCGTCATCCGTGTCATGTGCATGGCCAGCCAGATGTATTTCTCTCACCAAATGCAAGGGGTAGGCGTCAATATAGTCTTTGGGGGAGTAATTGTGATTGGTTGCAGATATGTAAACATTGTTCACATCGAACAAAAGTCCACAGCCGGACCGTTTGGCCAGAGTTTCCATGAACTCAAATTCCATCCATGTCGACTCTTCAAATGTGACATAAGTGGATGGATTTTCGATGAGAATCTGTCGTCCGATAAAGTTTTGAACCTGATCTATATGTTCAACGACCTTCGCCAAGGTTTCATCGGTATAGGGAACGGGTAGCAGGTCATTGTAAAACACATCATCATGGGTCGACCAGGCCAGATGCTCCGAGACCATAGCTGGCTCATAAATCTCTATGACAGCTTTAAAGCGGGCAAGATGGCTCTGATTTAATCGCCCGGAATTGCCGATTGACATGCCAACGCCATGGACGCTGATTGGATAGTTTTCGCGGATTACTCTTAGTTGAGCGTGCGGCAGCCCTCCGGCGCCCATATAGTTTTCTGCATGGACTTCAAAGAAGCCGATATCGGCCTTTGAAGTCAGAATGTCATCAACATGCTGCGCTTTCAGGCCAACTCCGGCCCGCACTGGCAGTTCTTGTGCATCAAAAAAAGAGGGAGACATTTGCGCCGAGAGAATAGTGTCGGTCATGAATGCCTCCCTGATTGATGTTAGACGAGTGCTTAGCTTGGGATGTCGCGTGTCAGGGCTTCAGATGAACCCATGCGGTCATCCTGGCCATCGACTTTGATAACGATGTCTTCGCAAGCGGCTGTCTCAACATATTTCCAGGCATTGCCCTGGTAGTCGACCTTGGAGGTTCCGGCACAAGTTGTGCCAGGTCCTGCAGCGCAGTCATTTGCTCCTGCAAGGGACACGCCAAAGCATTTCATTTTGGCTGCATGAGCAGGTGTCGTTACAGTGGTCATCGCCACGGCTGCTGTGATTGCACCAGCAATTGCTGCTGCAGAAATCATTTTTTTGTTCGACATAAAATTTCTCCTCTGGTGTTTGGCTTTTTATTTAGAGCCACTCATGAAAACATGTTGCCAGTTTGGCAATCAAAAGACTTGGCTGTTAAAACCGTTTGGTCTTTGCCCTTTAAGTCTTCGCAAATTGTGCAATCAATAGAAAATCAACAATATGTCATTTATCGTGAGGTGAGGTAACAAACCACGGAGCGAAGCGTGATCAGACTCTAGAGGAGTGAGATAGGTTCAAGCATATGGGCGCAAGATTTCCAATGCTGCTTGAAGTAACTCCGGATTCGCTGCCGCAATCACTTTTCCGCCATTGGCTGCGGAGCTTCCATCCCAACTGGTGACGAGACCTCCGGCTTTTTCTATGATGGGTATGAGCGGAGCAATGTCATAGGCGTTTAGGCCGCATTCAACGACAAGCTCAATATTGCCGGCAGCAACCATGGCATAGGCATAACAATCAAATCCAAATCGTGTCAGTTGGCATTTGTTCTTCAAGGCTTCAAAGGCGGTTTGGTCTTTGCCGGAAAACAACTCCGGGGCGGTTGACATGATGGTGGCTTCGGAAAGCTGAGTTTTTGCAGAAGTTCTCAGTCCAGACTTTTTTCCCTGATGTTGCAGATAAACATTCTGGCTGTCACAGATATATTTCTCTTCAGTAAAAGGCTGATGCATTACGCCGGCTATTGGTTTTCCTTTGAAATTAAGGCCGATCAAGGTTCCCCATGTTGGCAGGCCGGAGATAAAGGCTCTTGTTCCATCGATCGGATCGATGATCCAGCAATAGTCTGCATCGATTTGAAATGGTTCTTCTTCTTCGCCCAAAATCCCATGGTCGGGGAAGCGTTCCATGATATATCGGCGGATGACAGCTTCCGCTGCTTTGTCCGCCACAGTTACCGGGTCGAACCCTTTCTGCAGCTTGTTGGATATTTCAAGAGGTGCGCGAAAATGCTTTATCGTTTCTGTTTCCGCCAGGCTGCAAAGCGTGTCTATGGCCTTGGCAATATCTGCCGATGATAAAAGGCCAACATGGGATGAAGGATCAGACATTTTTTCTACTTATTCTGCGGCCAAAGGGATACTGGCTTCAAGGCCGCTATCGGGTATTGAAACCAGTCTTGCGGTGAATTTGCTCAGGTCATAGGCCAGTTGATCAAAATTACTGGATTTTTCTATTCTGTTTTCATCCATATAAAGCGCCCGGTTTATCTCTATCTGGATGGCATGCAAACCATTTTCTGGTCTACCGTAATGCTCGGTGATAAAACCACCTGCATAGGGCTTGTTTATCTCAACTCGATATCCCAAATCACGCAAAAATTCCGCTGCATAATTAGTGATCATCGGTGAGCAGGATTGTCCAAACCTGTCTCCAAGAACGAAATCCGCACGCAATTTGGTTTGAACCCGTCCGCTCAAGCTCGTAGCTGATGATGGCATCGAATGGCAATCCACCAACACGCCATGGCCAAATTGAACGACTGCCTCTGCCAGAAGTCCCCGCAGTGCTGCGTGATAGGGCATGTAGTTTTCTTTGATGCGCGACAGGCCTTCGTGAACGCTGAGCTTGTCTTTGTAGATATGTTGCGTTTCTGAAACGATTTTTGCGATGGTTCCCAACCCGCCTATTACACGCGCAGATTTATCGTTCACAAAATCGGGCAGTTTTCCGGTAAACATTTTCCGGTCAAGTTCATACGGTTCCCGATTTACATCCAGCCAGGCTCTTGGAAAATCAGCAGATAATAAAGGTGCTCCCAAAGGCACAACACCTGCAAAAAGTTCATCAACCTTGAAATCCTCTGATCGGCGGAGGGTTTTTGCATCCAGTTTTGAGCTCGCAACAAAACCAGGGAAATAATTTCGACCTGAATGGGGAGAGTTGAACACGAAAGGCACGCGGCTGATGGCTGGCTTGCGGATCGTAAAAGACTGTTTGGATTGGTCAGGAGCCAATATTCATTCTCCGATTCACATGGCTTTGATATTGCGACTAAACTGCCGTTTTCCAATCATTGAGTCCATAGCCAAGAATTGCTTTGAGGATTCAAGAATGTGGCGTATCTTCTCTTTAGTGAAGACAATTATCCTGAATCTGGTCAAAATTCACTGCTTGTTTACTACAATTGTGTCTATTCAAATTGAAGTCCAACCTCTTGAGGCGGGAATTATATTTGGGGACGTTATAACAGGATTGCTAATATGACGAAGATTTTGCTGGCAGAAGATGACAACGACATGCGCCGTTTTCTGGTGAAAGCACTTGATAATGCGGGCTATCAGGTAATTGCCTATGATAACGGTGCCAGCGCGTATGATCGTTTGCGCGAAGAGCCCTTCAACCTGCTTTTGACAGATATTGTAATGCCGGAAATGGACGGGATAGAGCTTGCTCGCCGGGCAACGGAAATCGATCCGGATTTGAAGGTCATGTTTATCACTGGATTTGCAGCAGTAGCGCTTAATCCGGACAGCCAGGCCCCCAAAGATGCTAAAGTATTATCCAAGCCATTTCATCTTCGCGATCTCGTGAATGAAGTGGAAAAGATGCTTGCAGCAGCCTAACGCATTACAATCCTGAATATTTCCATGCGGATTTGAAGTTTCGATCAATGATCTGCTTGACGAAAACGGGCATTCATGGTGTATGCCCTCAAGTTGCCGAGCGAACCTTGTTCGATCCTGAATTGGTAACTGCATTTGAGCTGTTTATCGATATTCAAACAGCTGGAATGGGCGATTAGCTCAGCGGGAGAGCACTACATTGACATTGTAGGGGTCACTGGTTCAATCCCAGTATCGCCCACCATTTCTTAGACCCTATTGAAGCTGTGCTTGACTCGCTGGCGAACAATCCCTATTTCCACGCCAAGGTGAGAGACACCTGCCGTCCGCTTGGCTTTGGTCATTGGTGAAGTCTTTTTGAAATAGTTTAGCAACCTGCCAGAATCATGTGGCGGCGCTGCAATGCGGATACCAGCCAGGCAAATATTTGCTTGAAAACACATGAATGGCTCCGGAACAGCTTTTGGCTTTTCCGGCATAAACAGGTGTTACTATGACGTTTACCATTCAAACTTTGAAAGACGAAGCACGTCGTTTGCGTGTAACTTTGGAAAATACAGGAACGGTGGTTACGCATTCAGGCTCTCTGGAGCTTGTTGCGAAACAAAAAGGCTATCGAGACTGGAATACTGCGCTGGCCAGTATCGGCAACCGACCTTCTGGTCCTCCGGTCTGGATCGGCCAATTGGTGGAAGGCGAATATCTTGGCCAAAAATTTATGGCTGAAGTCATTGGCGTTCAAAGCCAATTACAACCTGGTCGTTGGCGTGTGACGCTGGATCTTAGCGAAGCCGTAGATGTCGTGAAATTTGAAAGTTTCTCTGCCTTTCGCAAACGTATCAGTGCTAATATCACCGCTGATGGCCGCACAGTTGAAAAAACTTCCGATGGAGTTCCGCAACTGGTATTGGGCCTTCCGGTCTAAATTGGATCTTTAGGCTTTAGCCGAGTCGAGATTTTCAATTTTTGAAAGCAGTTGCTCGCCGCTTAATCGTGGCGAGCTTCCGGCGGCGAAAGCTTCTTTCACCAAAGCACAGATAATCCGGTTTGCAGGAGTGGCTACCATGTTTTCTTCGCCAGCTTTGACAATTGCTCCGTTGAGATAATCGATTTCTGGCTCGCGTCGCTTTTGCAAATCTTCCCACATGGATGAACGGGCTTCATCATCCATCTTCATCATGCTTCTGGCAGCCAAACTAAAAATCGGGTCCGGGAGATTGAGGATGAATGGTAAATATTTTGGTTTCACCTTTCCAATCTTTTCTGGCGTTATGCCCTTTGCAGTCATTACTTCCAGAGCCTCAGAAATACAGATACCCAGAATTTTCCGATAGGAACGGTTTTCCAATTGCTGTTTGAGGGGCAGATCAGACAGAACATTAAGTGCATTGTTCAAGTTCAGGCATAACTTGCCCCATAAAACTTCCTGCATGTTGTTTGATATGCTTGCCGGGATATGGGCATTGCGCAACAACCGGGCGAGCTCATGAGAAGCAACATTTTTACCAAGAACCAGGCCCGCATCGGTTGCCCTGTGAAAACGGTTGTTTTCAAGTTGAACAGCGTTAAAGCCGACCATAGCTGCGACCACATCAAAACCCTTCAGTTCTTCACGCAGAATAGCTGTATTTCCGACGCCGTTTTGAAGGCTGTAAATGATAGCGTTCTTGTTGGCGTATATGGCAATTTCCTTTGCCGCCTCCCGGGTATGGGTGCATTTCACACAGAGCAAGATCACGTCTGCACCGGCAATTGCATCGGGAGTGACAGAATATTTTATGCTTTCCTTGGGCAGATGAGTGACGCGATTTTCAAGATCTGAAATGGTCAATCCATGTTTCTCAATCTCGCCGGCAATGCGCTCCTTGCCGATGAACACAACATCATTGCCTTTAGCCAGAAGCGAACCACCGACTAGGCAACCAATAGAACCTGCACCGAATATCGCGATTTTCATTTATTGCCTTTCAATGCATGACATTTGGAAAAATATGCATGCCTCACTTGATTGTTACCACTATCAGCTAGGGTTCCAAGTAAAAAATATTACAAAATTATCAATCAGGTGAAGTTCATGGAGGAATGACAGATTAATGTCCTGGTATGCGCTGCATTACCGGAACGATTTACAATCTGTTTACCATAACACCATTAGAGTCGTGACGAATTCGTTTGAAGTGTTAATTGAACTCTTGCAGGACTTTCAAACGGGCGGTGTGGAGAATGACTGTGCCTCAAGCGCTTGTAAAAACCGATTTTGAAAATGAAGCTACCGATCTTGTCTTTGCTGACAAGCGTAAATCCGTTCGTGATCCTGCCCATGATTTGAGTGAGATTATTCTCGATGGTAAAAAAAGTGGTGTTTCTTGCCTAATCCACGATCTGTCTGCCGAAGGGGCCAAGCTGGAAGTTTCTTGCGGTGAGTTGCCAAAACGGTTTGTCCTTGCCAATTATTCCAAGCGGACCAAAACACTTTGCGGTCAGGTTTGGCGCGACAAGAGAATGGTTGGCGTCAAATTCTTGACCAGACCCCGTAGTTTTGAAATCAAAGTAGCACAATAAATAGAATTTCAACTCTTTTGCTGCTTGTGGCGCAATCACATCAGTATTGACGTGTTTCGCTCATTGACAGTTTTCAGTTGAGGAATAGCCTGATTAACGCAGATCTCATTCTGGAGAGCGTTGATATGGATACTTTGCAAACCTTGTCGGGTGGTTACACGACCTCTAATCGGAAAATTGATCCTTCCCGACACCGTCCGTTCAAGCCCGATGGTTCTCCTGATGACAATGACCGCGTCGAGATTGGGCCGACAGGTTTAGCGTTTGAAGCCTGGGCAAAGGCCGGGCTTGAAGCGCCTAACCTTGAAAATATGAGGGCGTTTCGGTTGGAGCGTCTGGTTGCGGAACTGCAAAAACGTGATTATGCGGGGATTGTTCTTTTTGATCCTTTGAACATTCGATACGCAACCGACGCCACTAATATGCAGCTTTGGACGACCCATAATCCGGCACGTGCTTGTTTTGTCTCTGCCGATGGATATTTGATCCTCTGGGACTATAACAATTGCCAGCATTTGTCAGCGCATCTGCCCCTGATCAAGGAGTATCGAACAGGGGCATCGTTCTTTTATTTCACCAGCGGTGAACGCGTTGCAGAGCATGCGGCAAAATTTGCCAGTGAAGTTGATTCAATCGTTCGCGAGCATGGTAGTGATAATCGCAGGATTGCAATTGACCGGATTGAACCTGAGGGTTTGATGGCAATGCATCGTCTGGGGCTTGAAACCTTTCAGGGGCAGGAAGTCACTGAACTGGCAAGAGCCATCAAAGGGCCTGATGACATAAAAGCGATGAGATGTGCGGTGCATTCCTGTGAACTGGCAATGCATGAAATGAAGCGTAATTTGCGCCCAGGAATGACGGAAAATGATTTGTGGTCGATCCTACATGCGGAGAATATCAAACATGGCGGAGAATGGATTGAAACCCGTATCTTGGCTTCCGGGCCCAGAACCAATCCTTGGTTTCAGGAATGTGGTCCACGGATCATTCAGGAAGGCGATTTAGTAGGTTTTGATACAGATCTGGTTGGGGTCTATGGCATGTGCTGCGATATCTCACGCACTTGGCTATGCGGTGATGTTGAACCCACAAAAGAGCAGAAACGGATTTATACCCATGCTTATAATCAGGTGATGAACAATATCGAGATCATCAAACCTGGAATGAGTTTCAAGGAGTTCAGCTACAAAGCCGATTTAGCGCCGGAGGAATTTCGACATAACAGATATGGTGTGTTGGCTCATGGTGTTGGCCTTTGTGATGAATATCCAAGCCTGTATTTTCCGGAAGATTATCCGGCTACAGGCTATGACGACACGTTCAAGCCGGGAATGTTTGTCTGCGTTGAAAGTTATTGCGGCGCAGTGGGCGGAAGAGAAGGCGTCAAGCTCGAAGAGCAGCTTCTGGTCACGGAAACAGGCCTCGAAAATGTTACCAGTTTCCCCTATGAAGCTGAGCTCATTGATCTGGGCAACTGAGCCTGTTCATTTCAGGTTCATCTGAAAGCCCTAATTTTGCCTCGGTCTTTGTCCAATGAAGGCCACTTAGCTCAACAGATGCGAACTGTGAGGCAAGAACCAATTAAGCGACTCATTGATAGTTAACGCAATATTAATTCGTTGCGATCAATGTCCTAACAAATATTTGAAGATGGATTGGGCTAGACTATGAAAAAAATTATACTCCTAACAAGCATGTTGGCTTTGGCTTCATGCCAGACCGCCACGGACCCTTTGACGGGTAATCCTCAACGTAACAATACTGCAGGCGGCGCTGCGCTTGGTGCTGTTGCGGGCGCTGTTACCGGTCTTTTGATTGCAAAAGACAAGAGCGGTAGCGACAAACGTAAGTCAGCCCTGATTGGCGCTGGTATCGGCGCACTTGTTGGCGGCGGTGTTGGTAATTACATGGATCGCCAGGAACAGGAATTGCGCCAGGAACTTCAAAATTCCGGCGTTAGCGTTTCGCGTAGTGGGTCGCAGATTATCTTGAATATGCCAGGCAATATCACTTTCGAATCAGCCAGTGCGAACCTCAATCCAAACTTTATCGGTGTTTTAAACTCGGTCGGTATTGTTTTGAGAAAATACCAACAGACTCTCCTCGATATTGATGGTCACACAGACAATACTGGTGGCTTCGAATATAATCAGCAACTTTCCGAACAGCGGGCAATTTCTGTTGGTCAATATCTAAGCGGGCAAGGAATTGATGGTCGTCGTTTGTTGATTGTCGGTTTTGGTGAAACCCGCCCGATCGCGGATAACTCCACAGACTTTGGCCGCCAGCAAAATAGACGCGTAGAAATACGGATTTCTCCGCTGGAGCAATAAGCGCTTTGTAGCATCAACCTATTAGATCAAATTGTAACGACCTGATTAGGCTGATCTCAGGACTAAATTGATAACCTTCGCTGGTACATCTGGCGGAGGTTATTTTGTTTAAACGCTTTATTGAAAACGAAAATGGAAATTTTGCGATCATTATGGGCCTAATGTTGGTTCCTTTAATGGGGCTTTTAGGCGCTGGATTTGACTATTCGCAAATGACCAATGAAAAAGTCAAAATCCAAAAAGCTGCCGACACTGCATTATTGGCAGCTGCCAGAGATGCCAGAGACAGCACTCAGTTTTATCGTCTAGCTGAAAACTATTTCAACGCCAACTACCATGGCGGAGAAGTGGAATACTACGCCAAGGCCGATCCTGACAATGTCAGCCTTACTATCAAGAGTGATTACCAGACTTCAATGATGGGTATTTTGGGCATCTCTCATCTTGATATCGAGGTTTACTCGGAAGTATCCGTGAACAAGTTTGGTCGTGGATCCACAAAGCCGCAAGGTCATGAGAAAAAACAGCTTTTGAACGAATTGGCGAGAATTGAAAAACAAATGCTGCAGCAGGTTGGTAATCTTCGGCCACGCGATCAGGAAAAGGCCCGTAAGCGGATAAAATGGAAATTTTCAATGTTGCGCAAACAGGTAGAAGCTGGCGAGAGCGTTGATGCAATTCATTTAGCCAGATAGAAAAATTTAGAGGGCAGGTTGATAACCGCTTTTGTGATTGGTGCGCCTAATGTCACCCTTTGCCCAATCCATTACTTTCTTGTCCATTACCCTGAACCAAAGTGGCGGAAACATCGCTAGGCCATAAGTGCCGGGATATCCGCTGGGCAGGCGCGGCAGTTCATGGAAATTGCGCAGAGCCTGATAAGGCCGCAACGGGTTTGCGTGGTGATCTGAATGGCGCTGCAGGTGAAACAGCATTAAATTCGAAACAATGTGGTTGGTATTCCAGGAATGATGGGGTTCGCAAGGTTCATAACGACCGTTATCTTTCTTGGTTCGCAATAACCCGTAATGCTCAACATAATTGGCGAAAGTCAGTTGAGACCAGCCGACATAGTGATGAAGCAAAATAAACGGCAATACGCCAATCCCAAGATAAAATATCAGAATTGCGGCAATCACCAGGGTTATTGCATAGCCTTGCAGGATATCGTTTTTATAGTGCCAGAATGTCAGGCCCTTGTTTGCAAGTCTTGAGCGTTCCAACTCCCAGCCCCTTAAGGCTGTTCCCGGAATTTCCCGCCACATGAAGCGATAGACGCTTTCACCCATTTTTGCTGATGCTGGATCTTCGGGTGTGGCGACCAGAACATGGTGGCCTCGATTATGCTCGATGCAAAAATGGCCGTAGCCAGTAAGTGCCAGAATAAGTTTAGCGCCAAACTGATCCCACTTGTTTGATTTGTGGCCAAGTTCATGGCCGACCGTAATGCCACTGCCAGAAGCTGCTCCAGTTCCCAAAGCAAGGGCAATATATGCCCATAATGGGGTATCAGCCTGCATGGCGATGATCGTTGAAGCGAGGAAGCTCAAATAAAAAACCGGAATGGAGAGGAACAACAAAGCCCGGTAATAATTATCCTGGGAGAGGGCCTCGACAATTTCCTCAGGAGGGTTGTTTGTATCTTCACCAAACAGCCAGTCCATAAAAGGGATGAAAGAAAAATAAAAGACAATTGGCAGAAGTGTCCAAAGTGGATTGTCCGAAATGTAGAAAAACATTGCCGCAAAAAAAGGAATGGAGGGCGATAGGACAGACAATATCCAAAGCCAGCGCTTGCCGTCTTTGAACTGGATGGTTTCGCCGGATTTTGTTTCGGTTATAAAAAGCATGAGGCCAATGTAGCGGCTGCGCAGAGAAGTTCAATTCACTTTTGCAAGTGGGCGCAAAGTTTCGTAAAGCTGTTTTGGCAAGCGATCACTGCCATCCAAGTGAATTTTAGCAAAGCAAAGTCGGTCTGAAATGAAAAAAACCGACTGAAGGTATCAGCCGGTTTTCATCTATTTGATAGGCACAGATTGTTTAGCGACGGGCTGTTTTTCTCTTGATCTTGCGGGTCAGTTTCACGGCTCTCGCAATCGATTTGTTCTGCAAATCGGTGTTTTTCTCAACATTGGTATGTTCGATATTCGGAATGTGAGAAACGTTGACGTTTTGAAGACTGCCTTTGAAGCCAAAGGATTTGTCGAAGGTGTTACGCCCATTTGGCAAGTAATAGTTGATTACGGTTCCAACATTTTTGCCGACAACTTGATGTTCCGTTGGGTCAAACGCCACGACAAGATCTACCTTGATACCGCGTGAGCCAAGATAATTTGCCATTTTTGGTGCTTCATTGCCGCCTAGTGAATGGCCCATAATGATGATCGGATAAGAAACCTGTTTTTTCTTCGACCGAGCTACAATGTCCTCGGCCAGTGGAAGCCAGTTTGAGTGGTTATAGGAAATAGCATCGAAGCCTTTTGCTCTCATGCGACCAGCTAGTGTATCCATTCCTCTTGAGAACACATCCAATAGGCCGCGCATCAAATAGACTTCGCCGCTGCGGGTGACATGTGCCTTGCTACGGGAAATCGGAGCGGAGACGGTTTGCGCCTGTGTTCCTGGTTGTCCTTTAGGCACTTCACCAGTTGGTGAATTGCTTGACGAACTTGCAGTCGACGAGCAACCAGATAGTGCAAGTGTGGCGGCAATAATAAGTGCGCCGGCACTTTTTGAAAATGAATTAAGCGAATACATGGGAGCCTCGGAACTAAAAATATCGCCTGCAGATAAAGCCATTTATGGTGAACGAATCGTAAATAGACAACTAAAACAATGCCCTGCAAGGCCAATATGATGAATGAATCAGGAATAAAATTGGTGGTGTTGCAATTTTGCCAAATACAGGAATTGGCCGGATTTAGTAAATACCTGGAATGATTTTTTTGGTACGGGCTTTGTAATCGCGATATTCCTGGCCAAATTCCGCCTCCATCATGGCTTCTTCTCTGCCAACACGCAGAAAATAAAGCGTTCCAAAGCCTGCGATGCCTGCAAAACCGGCAATCCAGTTTCCAAGAAGAAATGGCGGTGCGACTGCCCAAAGCCAAAATGCGGTATACATGGGATGGCGAACTTTCTCATAAATTCCTTGGGTCACCAGTTTGTGTCCCTCGCGCAAATCAAGGCTATGGGACCACATTTTGCCAAGAGCCTTGTGGGTTTTTTTGAACAAAACCAGAGAATAAGCGAAAATTGCTGCTCCAATCAGAATGCTGACCGGGCCGACCGGATGATTGAATTGGGATGGAAAGCCACCAAACACCCAAATGGCTGGAACAATGCCCAAGCCCAATTGAGAGGCAAACATGGAGAACCGTTCAATAAAAGGCCGCTTGGTTGTCGCAATTTTTGTTTTCCTGGATTTGATATTCGGCTTGAATCGGATGATACCCCAGCCAACCACTCCAATGACCCAAATGACCTTTCCAATGAAAATCCAGTCCAGTCCATTTTCGTCTGTCATGTAAAATTCCGCTGTGATTAATTTGTTGCCACGCTCTAAACCAGCTTTCCATCCTGATCAATGCGTTTGTCCAAACCAACTTCGCCTGAAAGAGTTTTCAGCGAGAAAGGGCCTAAAAGTCGCATTTTGTAATCAAAAGGAACGCGGTTGTCATAATAGAGAATATATTGGCGATGGGTCCGGTAGAAGGATTTCCGCATAGACTTATACCGCTTTTTTTCCATGCCTTTGCCGAAACGTACTTTGGTAATGGCAAATTCAGCTTTTGGTGAAGTGATGCCGATCTCCTCAAAAGGATCACAAGGGTAAAACGCGATGAGGTCATCTTTGGTTTGAATTTCGTGCCAAAATACTTCGGGCTGATCCATCACCTTTGCCCAATGATCCCGCATGAACTTCGCATCAGGTGCCAAGGCGATCTTGAGCATGCTGGAGCCTAAGGCGAGAAAGCGAATTGATTTTCCCTTGAAGAGATCGGGCTGTCTTTCTAGTGCATTGGACAGGGCGGCAACGGCCCAGAGGCTTCCAAAACTATGGCCGACAATCAATATTTCATCGTGATTGGAAGCGGCGATCTCGTTCAGCGTTGTTTCCCCAAACTCGGAGAAACGCGCTTCGATTTCCGGATTGGTTTGGTACACCATATCTCGGGCAAAACCCCAATCTGCGATGGTGAGCGGAACATACAATTTGTCGCCGGGCCATTTGCACAAAAGCAATGTTGCCGAAGGAACAAGGATGAGTGTCAACCATAATGGAGAAGCGACGCTCCGCAATATCAACCAGGCAATAGCAGCGAATATGAAGGCCAACAAAAGCGGGAAAATTGTAAAACCCCAATAGCGCACGCTTGCTTTGCGATATTTACCTACTGTGCCGTCCGTGAAAAATGACAGATATTTTTTCGTATTTTTCAAAAATCCACCGGGAAAACTGTCTTTTTCATAGGCATGAACGATGTCATTCCAGCGAAATTGCACCAGTTTGGTATCGGTCTTCCAGTCTTTACCAGTAGCCGACATTTCAACGGTTGTATGATGACTGTCTTCCGCGTGCAGAAGATCGCCTTGAGTAAGGTCAA
Source organism: Salaquimonas sp. (assembly GCA_049680405.1). Taxonomy (GTDB): domain Bacteria; phylum Pseudomonadota; class Alphaproteobacteria; order Rhizobiales; family Rhizobiaceae; genus Salaquimonas. The sequence continues at coordinate 40,162 of JBAUHS010000068.1, forward strand.
AACCCCAGATCTTGCCCGTAATTTCCGCGCCATAGCGAATACGGCCCAACTGAGCCACGCTGTCGGTTTGCTCGAAACCCGGGAAGTTCAAAACAAGTCGGGAGAGAATTTCCTGCTTTGGTGATGTTTTGGCAGTCATTACGACCCTGTTTGATCTCATTGCGGGAAAGCCGGATTGACTGGAAAATAATCAATCAGGCGATTCGTTCCTATCAATAAAGGTCATAAGGGCCGCATCGCAAGGAAAAGCTTTGCGATACGCATTTTGTTCAAACGCTGGGACACTTAGGCAGATTTTGCCGCATCCACCAGATATTTCCAGGCATAGTCTGAAAATGAACGCCAGACTTCGACGCGAAATTCTGTTTCACCCGTACGATAAAGTATCACTTCTGCTTTGCCCAAAATCGTTCGCGAAGCAGCGCCGACTGGAAATGCAGATAAAGTCAAATCCTGCGGGCAGCCTGAATTGAGCGCGACAACGGCGTTGGGGCCTGAAACCAGAATGGCTGTGTTTCGATGGCTGACTTCGACCGCTGATAGTTTTCTATTGCCTGCCTTGGCGAATTTGGCGGGAAGTTTTGAGGCTTCCTCATCAATAACCAACCATTCATCGGGGCCAATCCAGAGGCATTGCAATTCGCCCTTGGCTGCCGACGTTTTTGGTTTTGTCGGAAGGGCAAAGCCGAGCAGTTTTTTGGCTTCGGCCAGACCCTCGCTACGTACCCGCAACACCAATCTGGTTGCTGGCTTCGCTGGGACAAGAGATATGCCATTAGTGGCAAATATTCTGCCGTCCAATGGCTCTGCACGTTTAGCACTCATCACATCAGACATTGAGACGCGCTCCTTCCTTGTCGTAGAAAATCGGATCACAGACTTCTACGGCAATTGTTTCATTTGGCATTGGCACAAAGAGTGTTTCACCCTTGAGCTTGAAGCCGTCTTGAACCAAGGCCATGGCAATGGAATGTCCCAGTGTTTCAGACCAATAGGATGAGGTAACAAAGCCAATCATTTTCATCGGAATGGGCTGGTTTGAGTCAGCGACGATTTGCGCGCCTTCCTCCAGCACAATTTTCGGGTCTTTGGTTCGAAGCCCGATTAATTGACGGCGACCCTCAGCAATCAGATCAGTACGCTTTAATCCCCTGATGCCGACAAAATCGGTCTTGTTCTTGCCGATAGCCCAACCGACCGCTGCGTCATAAGGCGTGACGGTGCCATCGGTATCCTGGCCTACAATGATAAAGCCTTTTTCCGCGCGCATCACATGCATGGCTTCGGTTCCGTATGGCACCATGCCCATCGGGGCGCCACGCTCGTAAATGGCTTCCCACACGGACTGGCCATAGTCGGCAGGCACATTGATTTCGAAACCGAGTTCACCCGTGAAGGACACCCGCATGAGCCGAGTTGGCACACCGCAAATCTTGCCTTCGCGGATGGCCATGTGTGGCATTGCTTCGGCAGACAAATCGATACCCTCCACCAGCGAAGAGATAATCTCACGGGCTTTGGGACCCTGCACGCCGATTACCGCCCACTGCTCGGAAGTAGAGGTGAGGGATACTTTCCAATCCGGAAATTCTGTCTGGAGATAGTCCTCCATCATGTTGAGGACGCGGGGCGCACCGCCTGTTGTGGTGGTCACGTGAAAACGATCTTCGGCCAAACGGCCAACAACGCCATCGTCATAAACGAAACCATCCTCACGGCACATGATACCGTAGCGGCACATGCCGACTTTCAGTTTTTGCCATGGATTGGTATACATCAATTCCATGAACTTCACGGCATCAGGTCCGACAACTTCAATTTTACCCAAAGTAGATGCATCAAAAATACCCGCCACTTCACGAGTGGTTTTGCATTCACGGGAAACTGCGGCATGCATGTCTTCACCGGATTTTGGGAAATACCAGGCACGTTTCCAGTTGCCAACATCTTCAAATACTGCGCCTTGATCTTCTGCCCAGCCATGCATCGGGGTGCGGCGGGTCACATCAAAAAGCTCGCCTTTGGCATGGTTTACAATCGTGCCGAAGGTGACCGGTGTATAGGGCGAGCGGAAGGTCGTCAGACCGACGGCAGGAATTTCCTTACCCAATGCTTCAGCGGCAATGGCAAGGCCATGCATATTGGACATTTTACCCTGATCGGTCGCCATGCCTGTTGTGGTATAGCGTTTGACGTGCTCAATCGAGTGCATGCCTTCGCGAACGGCAAGGCGAACATCCTTGGCGCAAACATCGTTTTGAAAATCGACGAAAGCCATGACGTGATCATCAGGGCCTGCACCCTTGGCGGAACCGATCAAATGACCGTCCATTGAGGCAAAGCCGGATGTTTTTGGGGATTTCGTTGGTTTTTTCCCTGTGGCAACACATGCAGCGGCAATGGCTTCTTCCAAGGCAAGATCAATGTCGTCTGTTCCATTGCAGGAGCCAATAGATACGCATTCTTCTACATGGAGCTCTGGCACGAAGCGGCCTTCGCTCTCGTCAAATTTCAACTTGCCGCGAGACTGGGAGAATAGATGCACCGATGGTGTCCATCCGCCGGACATGACCAATGCGTCGATCTCGAATTTTTCTGTGAGATGATCGGCGATGGGTTCTACAGTCATGGATTTGACGCGAAGCTTGCCGGAGGTTTTTGTAACGGCAGAGGCTGTGCGAGCTTCAATGCCGAGAGATTTTGCTCTTGCAAGCAATTGGTCATCGGGGTTTGCGCGCATATCGACAATGGCAACAACCTTTACACCTGCCTCTTGCAGTTCAAACGCCGCATGCCAGGCATTGTCATTGGCTGTATAGACGCCGACATTTTGTCCAACAGCAACGCCGTAATGGTTCAAATACATACGGGCCGCCGAAGACAGCATGATACCCGGGCGGTCATTGTCAGCAAAAACCAGATGGCGCTCAATGGTTCCCGTTGCAAGGATCACTTTTTTGGCGCGAACTTGCCACAGACGTTCGCGCGGGGCATCCGGGTCGGGCAGGGCAAGATGATCGGTGATGCGTTCGGCAAGGGTCACCATATTGTGGTTGTAATAACCAAAAGCCGTTGTACGGGCAAGAACGGTGACATTGTCCATTGCGGTCAGTTCTGAAACCGTTTTGGCGGCCCAGTCAGCGGCTTGAATGCCGTCGATCATTGCGTCCGATTCAGCTAGAAGCCAGCCGCCGAAGGAAGCGTTTTCATCGCAGATCATGACCTGTTTGCCGGATTTGGCAGCGATTTTTGCAGCCATCAGGCCTGCGGCACCACCACCGACAATCAGCACATCACAATGGGCAAAACGGTTGGCATAGCGATCAGGATCTGCTTCTTTTGGCGCATGGCCAAGACCCGCTGCTTCACGAATCACCGGCTCATAAAGCTTTTTCCAAGCCTGCTTTGGCCACATGAAGGTCTTGTAGTAAAATCCTGCGGAAAAGAACGGCGCAAGCAGATTGTTGATCCCGCCCACATCGAAGGTGATAGAGGGATAATAGTTTTGCGTCTTGGCAATCAGGCCGTCATAAACTTCTTGCGTGGTGGCACGCACATTTGGCTGAGTGCGGACTTTGTCTCTGGAAATGTCCATCAGTGCGTTCGGCTCTTCTGCGCCGGAACCCAAGATACCTCTTGGACGGTGATATTTGAACGAGCGACCAGCCAGATGAATACCATTGGCAATCAGGGCAGAGGCAAGTGTATCGCCTTCAAGTGCATTCAATTGCTTGCCATCAAAGGTGAATGTTACCGTTTTGGACGGAGACAGGCGACCTTTACCAGATACGCGGTTTGTGCCTGTGTTGACGGAGAAGCTCATTTTTTGACTCCTTCTTCAATTGTCCAGACAGGCTCATTAGCTGGCGTGCCTTTTGCTGGAGGCTTAACAGCGTCGATCTGTTTTTGGGTAAGCTTGGGTTTTGCAACGCCGGCTTTATAGGTCATGATAAATTTGTCAGAGACCGAATGGCGGGCAGCATTGAAGAAACGACCGCAGCCATGAATATGCCGCCAGCGCTCGAATACAATGCCTTTGTCATTTTCCTTGATAAAGAAGAATTTTTCGAAATCATCATCGGAAATGTCAGCAAGATTGGTCGGCCGTGCGATATGGGCTTCGCCAGCGCCTCGAAACTCCAGTTCGGGGCGTTCTTCTTCGCAATAAGGGCAGTTGATGAGTAGCATGTTAAATCCTTAGTGCGCGACAGCGGCAGCGGCGGCTTCATCGATCAGGCGGCCTGTCTTGAAGCGCTCGAGTGTATAGCCAGCGTTGATTTTGTGTGGTTCGTCCTTGGCGATGGTATGGGCAAAGACATTGCCGGAACCGGGCGTAGCCTTGAAGCCGCCGGTTCCCCAGCCGCAATTGACGTAAAGGCCTTTGACAGGGGTTTTAGCAAGGATCGGTGAGCGGTCAGGCGTTACGTCAACAATACCGCCCCAGGAACGCAGCATTTTCATGCGGCCAAACATCGGGAACATTTCGCAGATTGCATCCAAAGTATGGTTGAGAATATGGAGGCCGCCCGTTTGGGAATATGACGTATATTGGTCTGTACCAGCGCCGATGACCAATTCGCCTTTATCTGATTGCGAGATATAGGCATGAACGGTGTTAGACATAACCACGCATGGGAAGCATGGTTTAACTGGCTCGGAAACCAGGGCCTGTAACGGATAGCTTTCCAGCGGCATGCGAACGCCTGCCATTTCCATCAATACGGATGTATGCCCCGCAGCAACAACGCCAACTTTTTTCGCATTGATGGTTCCGCGGGAGGTGTTCACGCCTGTCACTTCGCCATTCTTGCCGCGGTTAATACCGGTGACTTCGCAGTTCTGGATAATATGAACGCCCATTTCAGAGGCTTTGCGGGCATAGCCCCAGGCAACGGCATCATGGCGGGCTGTGCCGCCGCGTCTTTGCAGGGCAGCGCCCATGACAGGATAACGGGCTGATTTTGAAATGTTGAGCGGAGGGCAAAACTCTTTGGCTTCTTCAGGGGTCAGCCATTCATTATCAACGCCGTTCAAACGGTTGGCATGGATATGGCGTTTGAAAACCTGTACATCATGCACATTGTGAGCCAGCATCATGACACCACGCTGGGAGAACATGACGTTATAATTGAGTTCCTGGGATAGATTTTCCCAAAGGTTGACCGCGTGGTTATACATGCCCGCGCTCTCATCATAGAGATAGTTTGAGCGGATAATGGTGGTGTTACGGCCTGTGTTTCCGCCGCCGAGCCAGCCTTTTTCCAAAACGGCGACATTGGTGATGCCGTGTTCCTTGGCAAGATAATAGGCTGTTGCAAGCCCGTGACCGCCTGCGCCAATGATGAGGACATCATAATTGGAGCGTGGCTCGGGATTTTGCCATTGTTTTTCCCATCCACTTTGATGGCGAAATGCCTCTCTAGCGACAGCAAAGGCCGAAAACTTGCCCATAAAAGCACCCTTTAGTGTTTGTTTTGGAATTTGAACCAGGGCATTTCTATCCCTGATCAGCCCTATGCTTACCTAAATCTGGAATTAGCGGCAATAGGCGCTTGTTTTGAAAAAAAGTTGCGACCTTGGACGACAGAGACCATTGCAAAAGCGACAGAGGTGGAAGGAAGCGTAAATTGGTTCAGCATGAGTCTGTTATAGGAGATGATTGCTGACGGGATCATTCACTTATTTCCAAAAAGATAGCGTTTTTACCTATATCACAATAGCAAAGCCTGCTTGACAATCACCCTTTCAATCCCCTATTAAAGCTCCAACTTAAGCGCGTCCAGATGGGCGCGTTTTATTTTGATCTTACTCTTACTTGCCATTCATGCCCGCAAGGACGCTTGCGAAGCGGCGAAATGGCGCAAAAACGGACCGGACCGATGAAAATCAAGAACTCACTTAAATCCCTTAAAGGCCGTCACCGCGCAAACCGTTTGGTTCGCCGTAAAGGTCGCGTGTATATCATCAACAAGGTGAACCCACGCTTTAAAGCCCGCCAAGGCTAATTCGACAGATCTAAATCTTGCGCTTCGCAAGCACTCAACGTGCGATTTAGATTTCTTCACATAATTTTGCATTTGACCTTGTGAGAAAGAGCGCTACTCTTTCCCCATGAGGTTTTTTGCGTTTTCATATCTGTTTGTGAAGCTTGGTACGGCGCTTTTAATTGGGGCGCTGTGCTACGCACCCGTATATGCTCAAACGAGTGAGACTTTGCCTGAAGCAGATATTGAGGGAACGGTTGAAGGCGATGATCTGGAACAGTTGGAAACCAGAAGCGCTGAAACCTTGAACAGTCTTTTCGATGATTTGCGAAAACAGACCAATTCAAAAGCGGCCCAACGGATAACCCAAAAAATCTGGCGTGAGTGGGGCGTTTCGGGATCAGCTAGCATTGATCTTTTGATGTTGCGGGTTGGCGAGGCCATGAAAAACAGGCGAAACGGTGTCGCGCTTGATTTGTTGGACCAGGTGATTACGCTAGCGCCGGATTATGCCGAGGGCTGGAACCGAAGGGCAACCTTGCACTATTCCATGCGGGAATTTGGACGCTCGATCAGTGATATTGAGCGGGTTCTGGTATTGGAGCCAAGGCATTTTGGCGCACTATCTGGCCTTGCTGTCATGCTTCAGGCTTTGGACCGGGATCAAAAAGCTCTGGAAACCTGGTACAAGGTATTACAGATTTATCCGGCAAATGCCCAGGCGCAAACCAGCGTTATCAAGCTTGAAGACAAGCTGGCGGGTAACCCAACCTGATTTGCCATCTCCCCATCTCTTTTCACGAGTGCAATTTATGAAAATTTTTATCCTGTGTTTGTTAGCCCTCGGCGTTGGCCTGATTGCGCTTACGCAATATTTGGCCTTGCAAATCAGCGTTCGGTTTCCGCCGCAGGGTCTTTTTGCGAAACTGGGGGATGTGAGCCTTCACTTTAAAGATTATCCAGCGGCGGAAGGCTCCGGCCAATTGCCGATTGTTTTTATCCATGGTGCCAGCGGGAATTTGCGTGACCTGGAAGAACCATTAGCGGACAAGCTCAAGGGTAAACACAGATTGATCTTCATAGATCGACCAGGCCATGGTCATTCGAGCCGCGGAAGTGCCGATGACATGCATTTGCCTTGGGGCCAAGCCAGAATTGTTTCCGAACTTTTGAAACATTTGAACATTGATAAGGCGATTATCGTCGGTCATTCATATGGCGGGGGCGTTGCGGCTTCTTTTGCGGTCAACCATCCAATGCAAACAGGCGGATTGATTTTTCTTGCGCCCGCCACTCATCCATGGCCGGGGGCAGGGGTTACCTGGCATTATGATGTGACCAATGTTCCAGTGCTCGGGTTTTTGTTTGCAGAGACTGTGGCCATTCCATTTGGTCATCTGGTATTTGAAGATGGTGTGAAAGGGGTTTTCAAACCCGGAGCCGTACCTGCAAATTATCTTGAACGAACAGGCGTAAAGTTGCTGCTGCGGCCTGATGTGTTTCGAAACAATGCCGCAGATGTTAGCGCTCTTTACAAAGCTGTTGTGGAAGTTTCCCCGCGCTATGGGGAAATCGATGTGCCAACTTCGATCATCACTGGCGATCAGGACGATGTTGTTTTGGCGGACATTCACTCGGTCGGATTGAAAAAGCAGATAGAAGGGGCAAAACTGATCTGGCTTGAAGGTGTTGGCCACTCGCCGGCCTGGACCTCGCCCGAAATTGTAGCCCAAGAAATCGAGCGGGTTAATCGCGCAGCGCGGTCGAAATAATTTTTACTGAGCAGAGGATTGGGTCTGACCTGCTTCGGTCAATCTCACCATCCAGCTATCGCGATTGTCCGTATCGATTTCGAAAAATCCGGTTTTCTGATATCCGCGCTCAAAGCATTCATCCACGCCATCAATTTCAAATTCTTTATTGGCAGTGCACATGAAAATATCACCTCGCCATTGGCCGCCGCGATCAGCGTCTTCAGCGTAAATATAATAAAAACGCGAATTCAGCTCGCCCTGAAGAATTGATGCACAGGTTTCTCCCGGTACTTGCCACCAGCCTTCGGTCTTCCAGTTTCCATCAATTGAATAGCCAAGAGAAACGCCAACAAGGCTTTTGGTATCATTGCACACACGAAAATCCGCCTTGGCGGGGGTCCAGTTGCTAATAGCAAGCAAGGTTCCGAGTGATGCAGCCAGAAACAGTTTCAATTTTGGTTTTCCCTCATGGCTTCCGCTTTTAAGCACAAGTCATCCGAATCATAGTTGAGTTTTCGCCGAGCAATGAAGCTAAGTCAACGTAGCGGTGTTTTACTAAAGTTTTGAAACGGCGATTTCGTGGCAAATGGTACAGGAATTTTTGCTTTCAAGAAGATTTTGCCGGTCGCGCATACCAAACGCCAAAAAGGATCAAGGCACCGCCCAACAGTTGGAAGGGCCCAAGTTTTTCATCAAAGATAACCCAGCCAAATATTGCGGCGACGATGGCTTCCACAAATATCACAAGGGATGAAAAGGCAGCAGATAAAGACCCAAGAGCAACAGCCAGTAGCCCTTGTCCGCCAGCATGGCTTATGGTTCCCAAAGCCAGAAGCGAAGCAACACCGCGCATGGTATCAGGCAGCATTTTGTCTGCGGCGATGACGGCAATGACTAGCAATACAGTAGCGGTTGTGATGGTCGAAATGAAAGTCACTTCTCCGCCTTTACGCTTGCGCCGGGCAACGCGAATAGCCAGAAAATAGAGACCGAAAAAGATTGAGGTGATAAAGCCGAAAACATCTCCCCAAATCCGTTCAGGGGCAATTCGGAAACTGGACCCGATCAAAAGCGCTGCCCCCGCAAGGCAAAAAATCAGACCAAAATAGGTTTTTGCCGATACGTCCTCGCCGATAAAAGCCTTGGAAAACAGAATAACCCATACCGGAGCAAGGGTTGCCATCAAGGTCGCATTTGCCATGGTCGTGTTGATAATCGCAAGATGCCAGAAGATAAGGTCCCCAGCGAAAAACAATCCGGCGAGCAAGATAGGTTTGTCAAAGGTCCAATTAATTGATCGGCCTGAGCGTTTGGTTTCCACATAGGCCCATAAGAAAAGAATCGGAAGACCAAGCGCTACGCGCCAAAACGCGCTGGCGAAAGGGCCGACTTCGGAAAATCGAACGAAAACCGGGGATACGCCCATGGCAGTTGCGCCCATTAGCAGAAAGGCAAAGGCAATAGGAAAGGAAAGTTCGTTCTGTGTGGAGGGAGTAGGCGATTTTGACATTATTTTTACTCAAAGCGCGCATCAGCATTGAAATCATTTGCGCTGTGTGAAATTCAATTGCTCGTGGTTTTAATTGCGGATCGTTTGAAATATGCCTGACGGGTTTAGCCCATATGAAATTGTCTCGGGAGACTTGTCCAAAGGGCTGTTACTGCTTTGCGACCATGCCCGCAATGATATTCCATTACAATATGGAAATTTGGGTATGGCGCCTGAGGAGCTAAGCCGCCATATCGCGTACGACATTGGCGCAGAAGGTATTTTCCGAGGGCTTGCTCAAATGCTCGGCGCTCCGGGGATCATGACGACCTATTCGCGTTTGCTGATTGACCCAAATCGCGGGGAAGATGACCCGACATTGGTTCGCCAACTTTATGACGGTTTTATTATTCCCGGCAATTATCCGCTTTCGAAAGAAGAACTCGAAAGCCGCATGCAAATATACTTTCGGCCTTATCATGATGCGATTGATGAATTGCTGAGGCAGTTTGATCAATTGGGGGTCGTTCCGATGATTGTTTCAGTTCACTCAATGACGGATCAATGGAACGGAGAAAGACGCCCTTGGGAAATTTCGATTCTGTGGGATAAGGATCCGCGCCTGGCGGAAGGGCTATTGGCAGAATTAGGGAGTGTTGGAGAATTTACTGTTGGCGACAATCAGCCCTATGATGGTGCACTGGGCGGCGATACAATGCATACCCATTGCACCTGCAATGGATTATCCCATGCCTTGCTGGAGTTCCGACAGGATTTGGTAGCGGATCAAACGGGCATAGAGTATTGGGTGAAACAACTTGCCCCTATTATTGAAAAGCTGAACAAGCTTCCCCATAATCATGAAAAGAAATGGTTTGGCAGTCGCAGCAATGTGAAATGCTAAGCTGGATAACAAACGAATTGGAGTCGGACTTTGGAAGATCAAACAAGAATTGAATTGGAAGCCGCTGCCTTTCGCCGTTTGCGGGACCATCTTCAAAAGCGCACGGATGTGCAAAATATCGATTTGATGAACCTGTCAGGTTTTTGCAGAAATTGCCTGTCCAACTGGTATCAGGAGGCTGCCAATGAAAAAGGCATTGAGCTTGATAAATCAGCTGCCCGGGAACTTGTTTACGGCATGCCTTATGAAGACTGGCGCGCCAAGTATCAAACTGAAGCGACGCCGGAGCAAATGGCAAAAATGAAACAAAGCCAAACTGGGCATTAGTATCCGGTAGCCGAATCAGATTTATGTACCCCTTTCAAAGGCGATAGCCTTCTTAATCCAATTCAGGAGAAACACATGGCCGACACGATGGTGGCAAAAGATCAATTGCGTTCAATTGTAGAGCGCATTGAACGTCTGGAAGAAGAGAAAAAAGCAATCGCTGATGATATCCGCGATGTGTATGGCGAGGCCAAAGCCAATGGTTTTGACACGAAGGTGCTTCGCCAGGTGGTCAGTCTGCGCAAAAAAGATTTATCCGAGCGCGAGGAGCAGGATGCGATCCGTGATCTTTATCTAAGTGCTCTTGGAATGTTGCCAGATTTTGAGCCAGCACCTGAAGGCGAATAGCAGATTATTCAATTTCCAGTTTTGCAAAACGCATTGCTGTTACAGCCTTGCCTTTGAAATTGTTGCGACCCGGGCCAAAACGCTGCAAGTTAAAGCCTTGAACCAGAATGGTTTCTGGAACCTGGCGAATGATGTTGCGGCCATAGGCCGGGGCCTGAACTTCAGCAAGGCTGCGAATGGTTGTCTCTGAAGATAAAGCCCATTGGCCAAGCGTTGTTGAATTTTCCTGGGGAGCTGAATACTGATCCAGTGAAATTGTCCGCGAACCCAGCGGTTTTGTATCGGCAATTGGCTTGTTAATTTCTGGTGTTTTTACTGCCTCTTGAGGCTGGTTTTCAGTTTCAAGACTAGCCAGAATGATCTCGTTGCGCTTCGGATTTGCAATGGGAACGGGAACGCTTGTCGAAAGTTCAATCGTTGTGGTCGTGGTTTCTGGTGTAACAGCTGCCAGCTCAGTTTGCTCAACTTGAACCGGGTTTGGTGTTGGAACAGACAAACGCCCGGTAGAGATTGTGCCTGGCTCAATTTCTACACGCTCTTGGGTAATCGGCTCTGCAGTAGTTGCAACAGCCAGTGGACTTTGGATGGGAGTTGGGACATTTGTGTTTTGAGTGATGTCCGCCAAAGCTGCAGAAATAATCTTCGATGTATCAGCCTCAGCCTGATTTGAGGTTTCTGCAGGGTTTGACGGCAATGCGATTTGATCAACGGCTTCACCTGCTCCGCCAACATTTACGGCAGGTGTTGGAGCATTTAGAGCCAGTGGAGCGATCGATGGACGGGCAATAGCTCGCAGATCCTCGATCTCCTGCGGGGTCAATGCGGCTACTTGCATGCCATCAATTGGCTTGGTTGGATTCGTTTCAGCAAGAGCCAATGCATTTGATGCGTTCTCTTCTGATGCTGGCTCATTTACTGCGTCAGCAATTACTGCTTCAAAATTTGGCCTGCGGACTGGCACAGGTAGATTCAGGCTGGCTAGAACGGTTCCTTCTTCAAGAACGGGTTCTTCAGCCTCTACTTCAATGGGTGCGGTTTCGGCTATAGTCTGTTCGATTTCCGGGGCAGGGGTCAATGTAGCCACTTCAATGGCCTGTCCGCTGGTTATTGCGTTTGCGCGCGGTGCAAGGATTGGTACCGGCACAGAACTTGGCAAAGCGGCAAATTCTATCTCACGATTGACTATGACTGGCTCAGGTGTTTCTACTGGCTCTGGTTTTGGAGCAGGCGCTGTGGTGCTGGTTGATACGGCCCGTGGCGCAGGAGCCGTGTTGTTTTCATCATCATCAACTTCATCGTCTTTAGTGTTTCCGGCCAGACGTTGGAAGAAATTCAGATCTTTTGCTGAAGGTTTGCCTTCTGGAACAAGTTTTCCGGTGGCTGAGCGACGTTTATATGAAGCAACCGCCTGTTCATAACGGGCAAGGGGCTTGCCATCGGTTGGCACATGCATGGTTTTTCCGTCTGGAAATACGGCTACCAGCTCTTTACGGCTCATGCGTGGCCAATGACGTACACTACCGACATCCAGGTGAACGAAGGGAGAGCCCGAAGTTGGGTAATAGCCAACGCCACCCACTTCCATTTTGAGACCAATTTTCCTCAATGTCGCAAGTTTTACATCTGGTAGGTAGAAATCCAGGGCCTTGCCCAAGGTATGTTGACTGTTTTTCGCAACGCCGCGCCCGCGCTTGCGCAGCAGATTGTTGGACGCTGGGGAGCGATAACCGGAAATAACAGTGATATAGGCTTTGGAACCACTTTGACGGTAAACTTCCCAGACCAGATCAAGCAGTTTGGGATCCATCTTTGTCGGCTCATTGCGGCGCCAATCGCGCAGGTGCCAATTGATTTTTTTCAAACCACTGGCGATATATCTGCCATTTTTTTTATAGGTTATGGTCGCCTTCTCGCCGGTATGAATATAGTAGAGCTTGAGGCTTTTGGTTTGCGCGAACGCGCTTGATATCGGGAACAGGCTTGTAGCCAAAACCAGGACGCACAGCGCCAGCACCTGCTTTATCGCGGGCTTTGATAGGCGTTTTAAAAATGTAAGGGAGAACAGTCCCAAATTATGCCCTGCCGATATTGCGTTGATCAATCCCCACCATCACTAAACAAAGATGGTTAATAGATCATAACAACCATAAAAATGCGGTCTTTAAATGGCAATATTTTTCTGTGAGATATTTTGGAATTCAAAAAACCATGGATTTGTCGATATGGATAAATTTGAGTTAAGGGCCGGCTAGGTCCTTCCATCGATTATTCTTCGCTCAACTCATGCTCTTTCATCTTGCGATAAAGGGTGGAGCGGCCAATGCCCAGACGCCGAGCGATTTCCGACATACGATTATTGTATATCTCCATGGCAAATTGAATAGCTTCGCCTTCCATTTCTTCCAGGGTTTTGATCTGGCCTTCGCTCGAAATCATGCTGATCATCCCATAATTGCTGGTAGCTGATGATCGGTCCGAGCTTTCAGACTTTGGCTGCAATCCTCTTTGGAAATTTCCAGCCTGGGCATCTTTTAACGGAAATTCATTCTGCTCCGGTGTAGTCAAAGACGGCGTTAGTTGAGCATCGATACGGATTGGTTCAGGGGAATTTACCTGTTGCGGCAAATCGAAATCAGGTAATTGGGAAGTGATTTGCGGGAATTCCTGCAAGGTCAGTTCTTCATCCTCGCACAATACAATTGCTCTGAAGATTGCGTTCTCCAACTCGCGGATATTTCCCGGCCAATCATATTGGGCCAAAGATTTGATCACATCAGGCCGAATAGAACTGATAGAAGGCTTGTTTTGTTCGCGAGCGATCTTTTTGACGAAATGGAATACCAAAGGTTCAATATCGCTCGGGCGATTGCGCAAGGGCGGGATAGTCATCGGCAACACGTTCAAGCGATAATAAAGATCCTCGCGAAAACGTCCGGCTTTGACTTCATTCAACAAGTTGCGATTGGTGGCACTGACGAGACGCACATCAACCCTTATGGAACGAGATGCGCCGACGGGGTCAATCTCACCTTCCTGAATGGCGCGAAGCATTTTCACCTGTAGGTCCAGGGGCAATTCGCCAATTTCATCCAGGAACAAAGTTCCGCCATTGGCCTCTTCGAATTTACCGATATGCTTTTCGCTGGCTCCGGTAAAAGCTCCTTTTTCGTGGCCGAATAAAATGCTCTCGACGATGTTTTCCGGCAGAGCGCCACAATTGACCGTGATCAATGGTTTATCTGCCCTCTGGGAGGAGCCATGAATCGCTCTTGCGATCAGTTCCTTACCGACACCTGATTCGCCTTCAATCAGAACAGGTATGGTTGAGGTCGCAGCTTTTTCTCCCATCGCAATAATCGGACGCATGGTGTCTGAACGCGTGATGATATGGTCAAAGTTAAATTTTGTGCGCGAAGATGCTTTTCTATCGAAAGGTGCCTTTTGAACACGCTTGAATTTTACTGCTTTTTCAATCGTCGTAATGAGACGCTCGGGAGCAACCGGTTTTACCACAAAATCGAAGGCGCCTTCTCGCATGGCATTCACAACGGTTTCAATTCCGCCTTGGGCCGTTTGCACAATAACGGGAGGGGCATCTGCAGAGTTGTGAAGCTGCTGCATCACTTCCATTCCGCCAATGCCCGGCATGACAAGATCGAGAACAATGACGGAAATATGCCCCTGATTCTCGGCAAAAATCTTAAGGGCTTCTTCACCGCTTGCTGCCTTCAACACTGAATATCCTGCTTTGGCCGCTGTTGCTTCCAACAATCGACGTTGAACCGGTTCATCATCTACGATTAGAATAGTATGTTGCACGCGAAAGGCCTCCAGCATTATATGAGACTTGCTTTTGCGACAAATTGCAGGGCAAAATTCCTACCAAATTGTGCAATTCTGTCTCAATTCTGGACGTTTGTACCACCACTGCCTAAATACGGACTTAAGTGAAAGGGTCAACAATGGGCGACCAAAACCCTTAAAGTTTTAATCATTGTGCAAAAAGGCCAATCCAATTCATGCGGAATTTATTATTGAACCAATCAAAAAGCCTGATGAATGCTTCTATGGGCGGGGAAAAAGTCAATGCAGAGTTAGGCAAATTGCCTCAATGGAAGCTTGAAGATCTGTATCCTTCCATGGACAGCAGGGCCTATAGCGACGATGTTGCACGTTCCAAAAAAGAGGCGGCAAGTTTCCACGAAAGATATGCCGGCAAACTTGCCGACTTGGCAAAAAGTGATCCGGCCGGATTGTTTACTGCCCTGGTGCTGTTTGAAGAGATCGAGCAACGAATGGGACGCATCATGTCCTATGCAGCGCTGGTTTATACAGGCGATACTACTGAACCGGAAAAAGCGAAATTTTATGGTGATGCCCAGGAAAAAATTACCGATGCCAGCTCGCATTTGTTGTTTTTTGGACTGGAGTTCAACCGGATAGAAGGTGACCTGCTTGAGCAGGCAATGGCAGCTAATCCGGAATTGGCCCGCTATCGCCCCTGGATCGAAGATCTTCGCAAGGACAAACCATATCAGTTGGATGATCGTACCGAGCAGCTTTTTCTTGAAAAGTCAGTGTCGGGGCATTCGGCGTGGAACCGTTTGTTTGACGAGACGATGGCGTCCCTGCGCTTCACGATTGATGATGAGGAACTGACAGTTGAGCCGACTCTCAACCTTCTGCAGGATGTTGACCGCAAGAAGCGAGAGGCTGCAGCAAAGGAAATCGGACGGGTACTCAGTGCCAATGCGCGAACCTTTACCTTGATTACCAATACATTGGCAAAGGATAAGGAAATATCAGACCGCTGGCGGGGCTTTGAGGATGTTGCGCATTCGCGGCATTTATCTAACCGTATTGAGCCAGAGGTGGTGGATGCCCTGGTGGCAACGGTGGAAAAATCTTTTCCGGCAACGTCGCATCGCTATTATGCCATGAAAGCGAAATGGCTTGGTTTGGAAAAACTGGAACAATGGGACCGCAATGCGCCCTTGCCAAGTGCCGGCGAATCCCTGTTCGGTTGGGAAGAGGCGCGCGATATTGTTCTTGAGGCCTATTCGGGCTTTGCGCCCGAGATGGCCAATATTGCAAAGCGATTTTTTGATGAGCAATGGATTGATGCGCAGGTTAGGCCAGGTAAATCTCCAGGTGCTTTTGCTCACCCTACTGTTCCAGATGTTCATCCATATGTGATGATAAACTATATGGGCAAACCACGCGATGTCATGACGCTTGCCCATGAGCTTGGGCATGGTGTTCATCAGGTGCTCGCGGCAAAGCAGGGCTTGTTGATGTCGCAAACGCCTCTCACTTTGGCTGAGACTGCCAGTGTGTTTGGTGAGATGCTAACTTTCCGGTCGCTTCTTTCCAAGGCCACATCTTTGCAGCAGCGCAAGGCAATGCTGGCGCGTAAAGTCGAAGACATGATCAATACCGTTGTTCGGCAAATTGCATTTTATATTTTCGAGCGCAAAGTTCATGAAGGCCGCAAGCAGGGCGAACTCACCAGCCTGCAATTGAATAAATTCTGGCTGGAAGTTCAAAAATCGAGCCTTGGCCCTATTTTCAACTATGATGACACCTATGCTTCTTATTGGAGTTATATTCCTCACTTCGTGCATTCGCCGTTTTATGTTTATGCCTATGCCTTTGGTGATTGTCTCGTGAACTCGCTTTATGCGGTTTATGAAAATGCTGAGGATGGTTTTCAGGAGCGGTATTTCGAGCTATTGAAAGCCGGAGGGACTAAGCACCATAGCGAATTGCTCAAGCCATTCGGACTTGATGCAAGCGATCCGGAGTTCTGGTCTAAGGGAATAGCACTTATATCTGGTCTGATTGATGAATTGGACACACTCGACAAACAAATTGCGGCAGGTCAAACATGATTACAAAAACACAAACCACCCCGAACTCTTTTAATGCACAAGGGGCACGATTGGTAAAAACCCTGATTGCAGTTATACTAGCTTCCAGTGTTCTGACTGCATGCCAAAACAACAAGGCAAAGGTTGATCCGCTTGCGGGCGGCGGCGGTCTCACGGGAAATTGGGTTTCTGCAGATAATGTTTTCTCAGCTCAACTGAATAACGGGCAATTTATTTCGACGGCAAATGATACCGGTGAAACGCTTTCAGAGGGACGTTACATTGTCATTTCAGCCTCTGAAATTGAGTTGAGTTGGACGGGACGGCTTAGCCAGCAGAGCAATATTGCCAAATGCCGCAGAGATGGTGAGGGCTTGTTAAACTGCACGGATCAGCAGGGAAAAACCTTTACCTTGCGAAAAACTTCAACGATTGGCTAAGGCAAAAGTTTAGTTTCTCATCAGTTTTGGGCAGTTTATACCCAATTGAGAGTGTCGTTTCAAAGGTTGGACTTGCGAAAAAGTTGCGCTTTGTGTAACCCATTTTCATAGAAATCGACGGGTGCGCTTGGACGCACTCTTAGTGAAGTCCTGAGGGAAGAAAAATGGCAAAAGCTGTAAAGTCAGCAGTTAAATCTGCAGCGAAGAAAACCGCATCAAAGAAATCCACCACCAAAGCTTCAAGTGCGCCCGCAAATGCGATGGATTATAGCGAGCACGCAAAAACTTATGATCTTTTCCTTTGGTTGTCCAAATGGACTGTTGTTGGCTGTGTCGCATTATTGCTAGCCATGATGGTCGGTTTCTTTGGCGGTGGCGGCTTGGTCGGCGGCACGATTGTCTTCTTGGTGCTGATGGTGATTTCGTTCTTTTTCATCTGAACGTGCGTGTTTTTGGAAATCCGATCTAAGGTTTCAAATCTTGAGTTCGGCGTTTGTGTTTCCTGAGCAAATTGATAAGCTAAGGCCTGACTTAAATAGAGGTTGGGCCTTTTTGATTGTTGATGCTCTTAAACGCTAGGGTGAAGATCAGTGAATTAGATCCATATTGCGAAAACAGCAAATGGAGCATCGCTTAATAAATGGGGAATTTTGATGAAATTATTCGTTCCTAAGGAACTGGCGCCTGAAACACGAGTGGCGCTCTCACCCGACACAGTGAAAAAATTGCTGGCAATTGGTTTTGATGTAACCGTGGAAAAATCCGCCGGAGATCAATCGAAGATCACTGATGAAGCTTTCAAAGCGGCTGGAGCTGCGATTGGTACTGCCAAAAGTGGTTCCAATGCGGATGTTGTTTTGAAAATTAATCGTCCGACACCAAGTGAAGCCAAGACCTATAAAAAAGGCGCGCTGGTTCTGGCAGCGATGGACCCGCATGGGCATGCCAGTGATGTTAAAGCGATGGCCGATGCCGGGCTTAGCGCTATGGCAATGGAGTTCATGCCGCGAATTACCCGTGCGCAATCAATGGATATTCTATCTTCTCAGGCAAACCTTGCCGGTTATCAGGCCGTGATTGAAGGCGCTGCAGTCTTTGATCGGGCCTTGCCAATGATGATGACGGCGGCAGGAACGGTTCCAGCCGCAAAAGTGTTTGTCATGGGCGCTGGAGTTGCCGGCCTGCAGGCAATTGCAACTGCCAAACGATTGGGCGCTGTGGTGACGGCTACGGATGTGCGGGCTGCGGCAGCAGAACAGGTGGCTTCGCTCGGTGGCAAGTTCATCATGACTGATGCCCTAAAAGATGCCTCAGGTGAGGGTGGTTATGCCCGTGAGTTGACAGCTGATGAACAAAAAGCCCAAAGCGAACTGGTTGCTTCGCATATCTCCAAACAGGATATTGTTATCACGACAGCTCTTATTCCAGGGCGTCCGGCACCAAAACTGGTTACCAAGGCAATGGTCAATAGTATGGCTCCTGGCGCTGTTATTGTGGATTTGGCTGTTGAACGTGGCGGTAATGTTGAAGGTGCGCAGGCCGGTAAAGTGGTAAAATCCGGACCCGTAAGCATTGTGGGTTACGAAAATATGGCTGGCCGTATTGCTGCAACGGCCTCGCTGTTATTTGCCAAAAACCTAATGAACTTTCTTGAGACGATGGTTGATCGCGAGGCCAAGAAATTATCCATCAATCTTGATGATGAGCTGGTCAAGGCAACCATGTTGACCCATGGTGGCAAGGTCGTTCATCCATTGTTTGCAAATGATAATGCTGCTGCGAAATCTGCTCCAGCGAAAAAAGTAACGACCAAAAAGCCTGCGGCAAAAAAAGCACCAGTGAAAAAAGCTGCCGTGC
Source organism: Salaquimonas sp. (assembly GCA_049680405.1). Taxonomy (GTDB): domain Bacteria; phylum Pseudomonadota; class Alphaproteobacteria; order Rhizobiales; family Rhizobiaceae; genus Salaquimonas. Next base: position 59,135 of record JBAUHS010000068.1, read on the forward strand.
CTAAAGGGGAAGTGAAATGAGCGAAGCATCTGATATCATCTTGAAGAAAGCTCAAGAGCTCGCGGTCAAAGCGGGCGAAATTGCCGATCAGGCAGGTGACATTGCCAAAGAGGCCGCAGTGGCGCTTCAAACTTCTGGCGCTGGTGACGCAGCAACAGCAGCGGCTGCTTCCGGTCCGAGCGATTTTATCTTTCAATTCGCAATTTTCATCATGTCCATTTTTGTGGGTTATTATGTGGTCTGGGCCGTAACGCCTGCGCTTCACACTCCCTTGATGGCGGTTACCAATGCGATTTCTTCGGTCATTGTCGTAGGTGCATTGCTGGCAGTAGGTGTTTCCGCAGCAAGTGGATGGGCGACAACTTTCGGGTTTATTGCCTTGGTACTGGCTTCAGTCAATATTTTTGGCGGCTTTCTTGTCACCCAGCGGATGCTGGCGATGTACAAGAAAAAGCAGCGCTAAGGGGGCGGGAACATGGAAAATATTACAGCACTTTTATATCTGGCTTCGGGCGTATTGTTCATTCTCGCTTTGCGTGGACTTTCCAATCCCGAGACAGCCCGCATGGGTAATAATTACGGCATGGCGGGTATGGGGATTGCGGTCCTTACGACACTGTTCCTTGCAGCCCCCAGCTTTGGCGGTTGGGTCCTGGTGATTGCCGGTATCGCTATTGGCGGTGGTTTTGGCGCCTATGTGGCGCGACAAATTCCGATGACTGCCATGCCGCAACTAGTTGCGGCCTTCCACTCACTTGTTGGTCTTGCAGCTGTTCTTGTGGCCGCAGCGGCGCTCTATGCGCCAGCTAGTTTCGGCATCGGTGAGGTTGGCTCCATCAAAGGCGCAAGCCTTTTTGAAATGTCACTTGGCGTTGCCATTGGTGCCATTACCTTCACAGGCTCGATCATCGCCTTTGCGAAACTTGATGGACGTATGTCAGGAAAACCGATCCTGCTGCCGGCCCGTCACATGATCAATCTTGGTCTTGCCATTGCAATCCTCGTTTTGATGATCGTGTTTATTCAAACTGAAAGCCACACCGTCTTCTGGCTGATCACCATATTGTCTTTTGTGCTAGGTGTTTTGATCATCGTCCCAATCGGTGGTGCAGATATGCCGGTGGTTGTTTCCATGCTCAACTCCTATTCCGGTTGGGCGGCAGCGGGTATCGGCTTTACAGTCGGTAACCTTGCACTGATCATTACAGGTGCCTTGGTGGGTTCATCCGGCGCGATCCTTTCCTACATCATGTGTAAAGGCATGAACCGCTCGTTCATCTCTGTAATCCTCGGTGGCTTTGGCGGCGACGATGCAGCGGCAGCTACTGGCGGCGTCGAAGATGATCGTCCTGTCAAACAGGGTTCGGCCGATGATGCGGCATTCCTGATGAAGAACTCGTCAAAAGTCATTATCGTTCCAGGCTATGGTATGGCTGTGGCGCAAGCTCAACATGCTTTGCGGGAAATGGCCGACAAACTCAAAGAGGCTGGCGTTGAGGTTAAATATGCCATTCATCCTGTTGCTGGCCGTATGCCGGGCCATATGAATGTGCTCTTGGCTGAAGCCAATGTGCCTTATGATGAAGTCTTCGAGCTTGAAGACATTAACTCCGAGTTTTCACAGGCAGATGTGGCGTTTGTGATTGGTGCCAATGACGTGACCAATCCGGCTGCAAAAACCGATAAGACATCGGCCATCTACGGCATGCCAATTCTGGATGTTGAGAATGCCGGAACTGTCCTCTTCATCAAACGGGGTATGGCTTCAGGGTATGCAGGCGTTCAGAATGAGTTGTTCTTCAGAGACAATACGATGATGTTGTTTTCCGACGCGAAGAAAATGGTTGAGAATATCGTCAAAGCTCTCGACTGATTGGCTTATATCATTGATTTTGAAGTTGGCGGGCTGCGATGTCCGCCATTTTCGTTTCGGCCTTCAGAAACTCTCTCACGAATGCGTGAATGACCTGGTATGGAATAATTTTACAAACAGATTTACACTTGCCTCCATGAAGCGATGGGCCTGTATCCTTTTATTGATCACTCTTTCCTTGATGCACGGCATTTTTGAGGCCGCCGGTTCGCTATCAAAAACACATCAAATGAAGAGTGCGCCCCTTATGGTTGCGGATGTTCCGCTTGGCAAGATTGCCCAGTGTTGTGATAAAAAGAAGATAGATATCTCTGATCTGGTTTTTCACTGCCCGCTCGATGGCAAAATCCTCACATCATCTGTTGTCATTGGCCCAAGTCAATGCAGACAGCTTCATGAAGCCACTGAACCCGTTTCTTTGACTGATTTCTTTGATGATTTTTTTCTAAGGCCTCCAATCGCCTGATTGCGATTTTAAGTTTGAAACTGATTTACGCAGCAAAAAAGCTGCAATCACTGTCCTGTTTGACTTATTTGGAGTTTAATAAATGCTTACAAGAAGAAATCTACTCTTGGGAATAACGGCTTTGGCGGTTACCGCCCCTGGCACTGCGCTGGCTGCAAAGAAAAAGAAGAAATTTGTACTCGCCAAAAAATACCAACCTCAAACCGTTCGATTCCAGGGATATAATCCCGGCATAATTGTCGTCGATCCGGCTAATCACTTTCTCTATCTGACATTGCCCGGCGGCCGGGCAAGGCGCTATGGCGTTGGGGTTGGCAGAGCCGGTCTTGCTTTCAAAGGCCAAGCTCGAATTGCCAGAAAAGCCGAATGGCCCAGCTGGACACCAACCCAAAACATGATCCGCAGGCAACCGGAAAAATACGCCAAATTTGCTGGCGGAGTTCCTGGTGGTCCGGGGAACCCTTTGGGCGCGCGGGCATTATATCTCTATAAAGGCAAGCGAGATACTTACTACCGAATTCATGGAACAACTCAACCGAGTTCAATCGGGCGTTCTGTCTCCAATGGCTGCATTCGTATGATCAATGAGCATGTCATTGATTTGTATGAGCGCGTACCTGTGGGAACGAAGGTCATCGTTGTTTGATATAGGCCAATCTTTTTGAGCCAAGTAATTCAGGATATGAAAATGAAAACTCTAATACATAGCGGTTTATCGAGACGGCGCTTCCTAATGGGGTCTGCAAGTATTGCGGGGCTCACCGTCAGTGGCTGTACGACGCCTAATACGCAAATCAAACTCCCAAATTTTTTTACGGGAAAGGCAAATGCCCCGAATGGAGGCGCTGTCGCGCGCGCGGAGGCCGAGGTTCTTTATGGCGCGAGGCCAAATGAGAAGTTTCCCATTCCGGCGGTGGATCTATCCAAAGTGGATGCAAAATATTATCGGCGTGAGGTCACCTATGCCAGCAGTGAGGCACCAGGCACTGTTATCGTCGACACGCGCAATTTCTATCTTTACCTTGTGCAAGGGGATAATCGGGCCATGCGCTATGGTGTTGGACTTGGCAGGCAGGGTTTTGAATGGTCTGGCCGAGCCAAAGTCCAATGGAAACAGGCTTGGCCCAAATGGACGCCGCCGGATGAAATGATCGAGCGCCAGCCTGAGCTTGAAAAATATAGCGCAGATAATGGCGGGATGCCGCCAGGCTTAACTAACCCTCTTGGTGCAAGAGCGCTTTATATCTTTCAGGATGGGGTCGATACGCTTTACCGTATTCACGGTACACCGGAATATTGGACGATTGGAAAAGCGGTTTCTTCTGGCTGCGTGAGGATGATGAATCAGGATGTGATTGATTTGTATGATCGCGCCAGAACGGGCGTTCCAATTCTAGTGATATAGCTATTTGCTATCACTAAAATCAAAAGGGCAGCTTTTTGCTGCCCTTTTTTGTGTATGAAGTTACATCAGCGAAGCGTTAGCGAGTCCGGTTTGCGCCTTCTTTTGCAACCTGAAGGGACGAATCAAGCTGAACGGCACGTTTGAATGCTTTTTGCGCCCGTGCCTTGTCGCCTTGTTGTTCAAGGGCAAGGCCCTGGGTCATCCAGGCTTGCGCATATCGGTCGTTCAGACGCAGGGCGCGGTTGGCATCTTCAAGGGCATTGAAGCTGTCATTGATTGCCAAATATGAGACGCCGCGGCTGTTATACGGTTCGCTCGCATCTGAGTCGAGAGAGATTGCCGTCGTGAAATCTTCGATCGCCCGGTCATGCTGGTTGTTTTGTTGATAGATCAGTCCGCGCGAGTGATAGGCTCTCGGGTTAGTTGTTCCCAATTGAATGGCACGTTCAAAATCCCGAAGGGCCTGGCGTGTATTGCCGGCGAAACGATAGGTGTTGCCACGGCCAATATAAGCGACATCGTATTGCGAGTTTATTTGAAGCGCTTTGCTGTAGTCATCAATGGCACCTTGGGGATTGCCATTGGCCCGGTGAATCAAGGCACGATTTGCGTAAGCCTGATAGAAACGGGAGTTAAGCTCAATGGCCTTGGAAAAATCAGCCAAAGCCTCTCGGTTTCTTCCCGCTCGTCCGTAGGCTGTTCCGCGGACATTATAAGCTTCTGGAGAGTTTGGATTACGTTCAACGACCGATGTGAGTGAGGCAAGGTTGGTATTGGATCCCTGCTCAGGGTCAATTGATATTGCATTGTCGATATTGGCTGAAACGCAAGCGGAAAGGGCAAAGCAAATGGTCAGAATGGAGGCTGACTTTGTTAAAAAAGATCCTTTGTTACGCAATGATCCATGATCAATTGGATATCTCAGATTTTCGCTGACAGGCTTCATAAACAATCGCATTTCTTCAATTTAGCAGCAGGTCGTTACAAACCCGATATTTTACCAATAGAACACAGGTTCGATCAGACAGCAAAAAAGGCGGAACAGGCTTACCCATTTCCGCCTTATAACCGTCTGGGTTCATGTGTTTAAACCGATGAAAAGGGCGAAAAAACGACCTAACTTCAGAATATTGCGATAAAAACGCAATTACATGAACCGAAATTCTCAGAGCCGATTAACGGCCTTGAATCATACCTTCACGCTGCAACTTCTTGCGAGCCAGTTTACGTGTGCGGCGAATAGCTTCTGCTTTTTCGCGTGCACGCTTAACGGAAGGCTTTTCGAAGAAGTTGCGAAGCTTCATTTCACGAAAAACGCCTTCGCGCTGCAATTTCTTTTTCAAAGCGCGGAGCGCTTGATCAACATTATTATCACGAACGAGTACCTGCACGTTTTCTCCGTTTCCTATATCTTTGTGTTTGGCTAAACGCCTGATTTGCAACAGTTTTGTTTGGTAATAACGCTCTGATTTAGAGCGCCAACCTGTAATTTTCGAGCTATTGAAAGGAAAAACTCTCTTATGCCCACAACGCTAACCGCTGCCAGATATATGGGAAGTAACAAAATTTCCGGTAAATGTCTAGGGTTTTGCAAAATGTTACGCGGAAAAACTGCAATAAACCGCGGAGTTTAGCCGTTTGAGGCTTTGGACTTTGCTAGGCGGGCATTCACCTTGACGACTACTTTTTACTCAAAATCGTGAAATGTCCCATTTTTCGCCCGGGCCGGGCTTCCGATTTGCCGTAAAGATGGAGAAAAATGGAAGATTGTTCCAACAGGTGCGGCACTCGATCAATATCTTCACCAATCAGGTTTTCCATCACACAGTTGGAATGATTGACCGTTGAACCAAGAGGCCAACCTGCGATGGCCCTTATGTGCTGGTCAAATTGGGATGTGCTGCAAGCAGCTTCCGTCCAGTGTCCGGAATTATGCACTCTTGGTGCAATTTCATTGACGATTAATCCCCCATCGGGTTCCACAAAAAACTCAACGCCCATCACGCCTACATATTCCAGTGCATTGACAAGTTTTGTGGCAATTTCTTTTGCCAATCCGGCTGTTTCATCGCTAATGGCAGCGGGAAGTGTCGAAGTATGCAGGATACCGTCCTTATGGACGTTTTCAGCCGGGGCATAACATGTCGCATCACCAGTGCGCCCTCGGGCAATTATGATAGATATTTCCCGGGAGAAAGTAATAAACCCTTCTAGCAGTGCCGGAGCGTTTCCAATAGTCGCATAGGCAGAGCCAAGTTCATCCGCACTCATCGAGGAATCAAGGCGTGTTTGACCTTTTCCATCATAACCAAATCGCCGGGTTTTCAAAATGGCTTTAGGACCGATTTTATGCAAGCCCGCTTTAATATCTTCTATCTTTTCAACGGTATAATAAGGAGCCGTTGCAATACCCAGACTGTTTATAAATTGCTTTTCAATCAAACGATCCTGGCTCTTTGCAAGAGCCAGCGAACCGGGAAAAAGCAAGGTATTTTCTTCAAGAAAATTTACAGTATCAAGTGGAATATTTTCGAATTCATAGGTGACGAGATCGGACAATTCTACCAGTTCTTTTACAGCATTCATGTCGTCATAGGCGGCATTGATGTGCTGGTTTGAAGTTTGAGCAGCAGGGCAAGTGCTTCCAGGTTCCAGGATGATTGTTTTCAACCCGAATTTGGCCGCTGACATCGCCAGCATGCGGCCCAATTGTCCCCCGCCCAATATACCTATTGTGTCACCGGATTTAAGCGGTTTGTAAGACTGATTGCTCATGGATCAGGCGTCATTTTTGGGTTCAAGGGCTACGGCGTCCGTTTGTTTTTGGCGCCATGCATCCAGTTTCATAGCGATATCCGCATCGCTTAGAGAAAGAACAGATGCAGCGAGAAGTGCGGCGTTGATGGCACCAGCGCGGCCAATTGCCAGCGTTCCAACTGGTATTCCTGCCGGCATTTGCACGATAGATAGCAGACTGTCCTGACCTGAAAGGGACTTTGATTGAACCGGGACGCCAAATACGGGAAGTGAGGTCATTGAGGCTGTCATCCCCGGCAAATGCGCAGCGCCGCCAGCGCCAGCGATAATCACCTGATAGCCGTTGTCTCGCGCTGATTTTGAGAACTCGACCAAACGGTCCGGCGTGCGGTGAGCAGATATGATTTTAGCGTCAAATCCGATACCCAGAGCGTCAAGTGTATCAGCCGCGTTTTTCATGGTTTCCCAGTCGGACTGGCTACCCATGATGATGGCTACAGATTTGGTCTTGTTTTCAGCTGACATGGTAATTCCATTTTAGGACTAGTTTTCGCCTATGCGATTATATTGGGCGTGGTAAGGGAATGCATCCGGGTGATCTCGTCTTTTAGCGTCAGTTTCTTCTTCTTGAAACGCTGTATCGTCAATGCACCAGCGCCCGTGGCGGTCAATGCATCAATCGCAAGGGAGAGGTCCGCATGATCAATCTCAAGTTTGGCCAGGCGAACCCGAAGTTCTGTTTCATCCAAACCTGCCATTGTTTGTTCCCGTCTGAAGGCCTGTTGCGCAATTCACCTTTCGGTGGAGCTCACAAGCATTAAATCGCCAATTTCGGTTGTCCTAACAGAAAAGCTGAAAAGGGGAAATCGCCAAAACGAAATTTGAACGATTCTCCCCATTGTGTTTGTGGTCGTGTGTTTGTGGTTGAAAAAAGAAACTTTCTGTCAATGTTGAAAACTATATTGGGGATAAAGACATTAGACAGGACCTAAATTTTATGGTCCACTGAGTTGTTTTACATCAATGAGGAGGTTGCATATGACAATAGTTTCACATCTCGATCAGCTGAAACAAAAACATCATAATCTTGAAGGACAATTGGCTGAGGCGATGCGACATCCCAGCACTTCCGATCAAGAAATAGCCCGGATCAAGCGAGAGAAACTAGTGTTAAAGGAAAAGATCGACAAGATTTCCAATTGATCTGAAAATTTGAACATTGCTCCCGTGCTGCTTGATATCTTCAGGCCGGCACGAGGCAAAGAATTCAATACAAGATAAGCGATGGGCGGCTGTTTCGGCCTCTCTTGGCTGTACCAGCGTCGCATCAGTGTTTCTCAAAATACTGATGTGAAGGCGGCCCGTCCATCCCAAATCAGTTTAGTTCCGATGACGACCATTCCAAGGTAAGTGAAGTTGTAGAAAAAGTTCTGAGAAATTCTTTTTACCAACCATACCCCTGCCAGAACCCCCAAAATGGCAATCGGAATCAAGGATGCTGATACCAGCAGGTTTTCCCCGGAAAACTGCCCCAGGGCGTAATAGGGGATCACTTTGATAGCGTTCATCAAGCTGAAGAAAATAACGCTTGTCCCAACAAAAAGCATCTTTTCCATCTTCAAAGGTACGGTGTAAGCTTGATAAGGTGGTCCGCCCGCGTGGGCTATGAAGCTGGTGAAGCCGGCAAGAAAACCCCAGATATTGGCCCCGACAGGATTTGCCTTGGCCGAATCGCGCTTGAGTAGGTCTTTTGCCACTTGATTGATGGCGAATACCAAGGCAATCAACCCAATCAAGACCCTGATCCAGTCATCGGAGACGTAGGTGGCGGTAAGGCCGCCGAAAGTGATGCCTAAAATCGCCGCCGGTAACATGCTGATTACAATGCTCCAGTCCACATTTCTTCGGTGACTGAATATGCTGATTGCATCGATTACTAACAGAATTGGCAATAGTATCGCAGCTGCTTTTACCGGACTGATCGCGAGCGCCAGAATCGGCGTTCCAAGCATGGCCAGCCCTCCACCAAATCCGCCTTTGGAAAGACCAACAATAATGACCGCTGGAACCGCAACCCAATAAAAGGCTGATCCCATTTGTAAATTCTGTTCCAACAAGTGGGTATGCCTTTTGCTTGCCTCAAAAAAGTCGCCGCGCTAGTGAAAAGCAGCTGTAATAAATAATAGGGATAACTCCAAGCCAAATATGGCCGGGGCCCTTTTCAGGATTGAAGAAAAATGATCAAGGCAGAACCCACTGAAAATCGTTGCAGACTGATTCTAGTGGTTCCGCCGCTTGACACAGCTGCGGACAGTTTACGTGAGGCCCTCTCAGGCGGTGATGTCGCGAGTGTTATCCTGCCGATTGGCGAGATGGAAAGTAGTGGGTTTCAAAACCATGTGGAAACGTTGACCGCAATTGCCCATGAAAAAGATATCGCTGTTCTGGTTGAAACTGACAGCCAGGCGATGGGACGAGCCGGAGCCGATGGTTTGTTCATTCCAGCCGGATTGGAAGCGCTTAATGATGCTATTGCCCGGTTTTCGCCAAAAAGACTGGTAGGATATGGTGGAATCAAAAGTCGACACAACGCGATGGAGGCTGGTGAGACAAAGCCGGATTTTCTGTTTTTTGGACGGCTGGATGGCGATATCAAGCCTGAAGCCCATCACAAAAATATGAAATTGGGTGAGTGGTGCTCTGAGGTGATGCAAATCTCTGCAATTGTCATGGGAGGGTCAGCTATTGATAGCGTCGTCGATGTTGCTGAAAGTGGTGCTGATTTTGTTGCGCTTTCTTTGGCGATCTTCTCGCATATGGAGGGGCCTAAAGATGCCGTTCAAAAAGTAAATGCTTTGCTTGATGCAAAGGCGCCACGATTTGAGGATAACTGACAGGCCTATGATATTAAAGCTATTCAAAGGATTCTTAACAGTCGCACTGGTCGCTGGTTTTTCTGCCAACGGTTTTGCTCAGGAGCAAAAATCGAAGGATGAAGTGGTTTCTCCGTCCTCTGAGGAGGTTGTGCCCCTTGAAGACCGTTTTGGCGCGAATGAAGAACAAAAACTGCCTGTGATGAGCGACCTTGCTTATGGTGCCTATCAACGGGGATATTATTTGACTGCTTTTGGTTTGGCTTTGCCACGGGCCCAAATGGGGGATCCTAAAGCGCAAACCCTTATTGCCGAGTTGTATGACAAAGGCCTTGGTGTAGCGAAAGATCCAAAAGAGGCTACGGCCTGGTATGGCATTGCTGCAGGAAATGATGATCGCGAGGCTCAATTCGGCTATGCGGTCAAATTGCTGGAAGGTAAATATGTCAAACCAGACCGAAAAAAAGCCAAAGAGTTGATGAAGCTGGCTGCTGATGATGGTCACGCAACAGCGGCGTTCAACTATGCCCAAATCCTTGTTGATGAGAGGCCTACGACTGTTGGCGTTAAAGAAGCCATGCCTTATTTTGAACTGGCGGCGAATAACCGGATAGGGGATGCTTATTATGCGCTCGCGCAGATCTATCGCTCAGGCAAATTGAACGGCTATCCAGAGAATGAAAAGTCTCAGGAATGGCTCGCTTTGGCCGCTCAAGCCGGAATCGACACTGCCCAAGTTGAACTGGCTATCTGGCTCGCCAATGGTACGGCAGGGGTTAAAAATCCCGAAATTGCCTATCAATGGATGTCGCGGGCTGCCTTTGGCGGCAATGTAATTGCCAGAAACCGACTGGCGAAAATGTATGCGGAAGGCATTGGGGTCAGTGCTAATCCGGTTGAAGCAGCAAAATGGCATATTCTGGCCCAGCGGGCTGGTCTTAATGACAGCTGGCTGGATGATTACATCAACTCTATTGATCGAAAAGAGCTTGCCAAGGCTCTGGATGCGGCCAATCGCTGGCCATCGGGCTGATTCTGGCCCCAAATAATTGAAATATCAGGTTGTAAAATTACGACGGTTTTTGTCAGGGACTTGCAACCTTGAGCCAATTGTGTTCATGGAAGCGCTGATAGAATAGCGCGATATTGTAAAGAATGCGCAGGTTCGCAGATGAATTTCTTTAAACGGGTCAAATCATGAAAATTAACGGTAACCAGATTAAGCCGGGCAATGTGCTGGAACATAATGGAACCTTGTGGGCTGTTGTGAAAACCGACCATGTCAAGCCAGGAAAAGGTGGGGCATTTGCTCAGGTTGAAATGAAAAACCTGTTAAACGGCTCTAAGCTTAATGAGCGTTTCAGAGCAACCGAGTCTGTTGAAAAAGTCCGCCTTGAGCAGACAGATTTTCAATATCTCTATGAGCAGGGCGACATGCTGGTGTTCATGGATGAGGAAACCTATGAGCAGCTTGAATTGCAAAAGGATTTTGTTGGCGATCGCGCGGCTTTCCTTCAGGATGGTATGAAGGTCACGGTTGAGCTTTATGAAGAAAAGCCAATCGGGATCAGGTTGCCGGATTACGTGACTTTGGAAGTTGTTGAAGCCGAGCCGGTTGTAAAAGGCCAAACTGTTTCGTCATCTTACAAGCCGGCAATTCTGGATAATGGCGTGCGCTGCATGGTGCCGCCTTTCATTTCTGTTGGCGAGAGAATTATCGTCGATACTGCCGAAATCATCTATGTTCGCCGCGCTGAATAAGTACCAGTTACAGCCATTTTAAAAAGGAGAGGGCATGGCCCGCTCAGCACTACTCAATGTGATGGTAAATGCCGCTATGAAAGCGGGACGCAAACTGTCCCGCGATTTTGGTGAAGTTGAACATTTGCAGGTCTCTGTTAAAGGCCCCGGTGATTTTGTTTCTAATGCAGATACGCAGGCTGAAAAGATCATCTATGAAGAGCTTTCCTATGCCCGGCCCGAAATCGGCTTCCTGATGGAAGAGCGTGGGGAAGTCAAAGGCAAGGATCCGCAAAACCGCTGGATCGTTGATCCTTTGGATGGCACGACCAATTTTCTGCATGGCATACCGGTTTTTGGTATTTCCATTGCCCTTGAGCGCGAAGGTCAGATTGTTGCAGGGGTGGTTTACAATCCAGCCATGGACGAATTATTCACTGCTGAAAAGGGTAAAGGCGCTTTTATGAATGACCGCCGCCTGCGTGTGGCCAATCGCAAGGATATGCTTCAAAGCGTCTTCGTGACGGGTATTCCGCATCTTGGCCGCCCGGCCCATACGGAGTTTTTGGAGCAACAGCGAAAAGTCATGCTCAATTCAGCTGGCGTTCGCCGATTTGGTGCGGCATCGATTGACCTTTGCTATGTGGCGGCTGGCCGGTTTGACGGATATTGGGAGACGGGACTTCAACCCTGGGATATGGCTGCGGGAATTATCATGGTTCGTGAGGCTGGCGGATATGTCACTGATCTTGAAGATCGCCAGGATATGTTTGGCACAACCAGCATCATTGCGGGCAATGAGATCATTCGCAAGAAACTGCTGGAAACCATTAAATAGTCGGCTAGTCGGCTGGGCCTGCTGTAATTGATTTTGAATTTGCGGTTTCTTTTCGCGCATTCCCTGTATAGATTCACGTTTTGAAAATGCTGCTCAAATGAGCGGCAGCAAGACATTTGTCTTTGGAGGAAAATGCACGGTGGCGAAAGCGTTCGATCCTTATAAATTTACAAGTCCCCGACTGTTTTTGTTGTCGATGTTGATCTTCCTCATCATTGTCGGGTTTTTGGTTGCTATATTATATAGCCAGATGTCTCAGGCTTTCATGGCCAATCCGGGGCTGAATGGTCTTATCGTCCTTGTGCTGATTTTTGGTGTTTTGCTATCCATCGCGCAAGTCGTTCGATTGATGCCGGAAGTCACCTGGGCTAATTCCTTCCGACAGGGAGAAGAATTTGCCGGGCGCCGCGATCCGGTTTTGCTGGCTCCAATGCGCGCGCTATTGGGTGATACCAGTCTCAACATGTCGCTCAATACCAATGCGATGCGATCTATTCTCGATTCAATAGGAAACCGGCTTGATGACCTTCGTGACATTACCCGATATCTGATCGGGCTTTTGGTCTTTCTGGGACTTCTCGGCACGTTTTGGGGATTGCTGGCGACAATTGGTTCAATTGGCCAAACGATCCAATCGCTCGATCCTAGTTCTGGCAATGCGAATGACATTCTGGATGCCTTGAAAAGTGGCCTCAAGGCACCTTTGGACGGAATGGGAACGGCGTTTTCATCTTCTTTATTTGGTTTGGCCGGATCGCTTATTCTTGGGTTTTTGGATTTGCAGGCGGGACGTGCCCAGACACGGTTTTATACGGAGCTGGAGAACTGGCTGTCTTCCATCACAGATACGAATGCAGATTTTGGCAATATGGCCGGGGCTTCCTCCGAAGAATTGCGGAGCCATCTGGATTCGATAACACGCAATCTGCAGCAAGGCGAAAGCGGTCCGCGGGCAACGGCTGCAATGGCGAGCCTTGCTGAAAGCATTCAAGGGCTGGTTCAGCATATGCGGGCTGATCAGAAAGTAATGCGTGAGAACGAACAAAAGTCTTCTGTGCAGCAGGCGCAATTGCAAGAGACCCTAACCAAGCTGAACGACTTTTTCGATAAAGCGTCGAGGAGTTAGGAGTTGATTGCCTAATGGCTTTTGCAAGAAACAGGCGAAGGGAAAACCGGGTCGATTACTGGCCAGGGTTTGTGGATGCATTGTCCACGCTTTTGCTCGCCATCATCTTTTTGCTCTCAGTATTTGTAATTGCCCAGTTTTTGCTAAGCCAGGAGATTTCCGGAAAAGACGCAGTGTTGACGCGCTTGAACACTCAAATTGATGAGCTGACTGATCTTCTGGCGCTAGAACGTGGCAACAGGCAGAATTTGGAAGATAATCTGGCTAATCTTGAGTCTTCCCTGAGCGATACAGAGCGTGAACGCTCGCGCCTGGAAGAGTTGCTTTCATCAGGCGCCGGAGCAAATTCCGAGGCACAGGCTCGGCTTGGCTCTGTAACTGAAGAATTGGACGAGGAAAAACAACTTAGTCAGCGTGCCCGCTCTCAGGTGGAATTGTTGAACCAGCAGATTTCAGCTCTGCGCCGGCAGATTGCCGCTCTTGAAGATGCCCTTGAAGCGTCAGAAGACAGTGACCGGGAGAGCCAGACTAAGATTGCCGATCTTGGCAAACGGCTGAATGTCGCTCTTGCTCAACGGGTGCAAGAGTTGAACCGATATCGCTCGGACTTTTTTGGCCGTTTGCGTGAAATTCTCAGCGACCGTGCTGATATTCGCATTGTCGGCGACCGTTTTGTCTTTCAGTCCGAAGTGCTTTTTGCCCAAGGATCTGGCGCTTTGAATGAGGGCGGCAAGGCTGAGATGTTGAAAGTTGCCAATGCATTGTTGCAAATCGGAAACGAAATACCCGATGACATTGCCTGGGTCTTGCGGGTTGATGGGCATACGGACAATGTTCCGCTTTCCGGCAGCGGGCGTTATGCGGATAACTGGGAATTGTCTCAGGCGCGGGCTTTGTCAGTCGTCAAATTTTTCATCTCCCAAGGCATTCCTGCTGAAAGGCTGGTTGCAGCCGGATTTGGGGAATTTCAGCCGCTCGAAGTTGGAGACACAGATGATGCCCGCAACAAGAATCGCCGGATCGAGTTGAAACTGACCGAGCGTTAAAGCGGGCAAAATACCGGGAGTTTTCATGGCTTTGGAAGCGGATGTAATCATTGTTGGCGGCGGACTTGCGGGTTTGGTTGCAGCCTGCGAAGCCGCTGGACGGGGCAAAAGCGTTATCATTCTTGATCAGGAAGGCGAGCAAAATCTTGGCGGTCAGGCGTTCTGGTCTCTTGGTGGTTTGTTCATGGTGGATACGCCTGAGCAACGGCGTTTGCGGATCAAAGACAGTCTTGAGCTTGCGTCTTCGGACTGGATGGGGTCTGCGCAGTTTGACCGGGACGAAGATCATTGGCCTCGAAGGACTGCTGAAGCCTATCTCGATTTTGCCCATGGGGAAATGCGGCCCTGGCTCCATAAAATGGGCATGCGCTGGTTTCCGATTGTCGGTTGGGCCGAAAGAGGCGGCGCTTCAGCCAATGGTCATGGTAATTCTGTTCCGAGATTTCATATCACATGGGGTACTGGTCCCGGTGTCTTGAAACCCTTTGAAGACCGTGCGCGTGAATTTGAAAAACAGGGAAAAATCACCTTCAAGTTTCGCCACCGTGTTTCCCGCATTGATAAACAGGGCAAAGCAATCGCTGGCGTTTCAGGTGATATTCTGGAGCCAACCTCAGTTGAACGCGGCCAGCAATCCTCTCGGGTTGTGACAGGTGATTTTGCCTACAAGTCCAATCATGTGATTGTCACATCAGGCGGGATCGGCGGGAATTTTGATCTCGTCAAAAAGCGCTGGCCAGTCAAAAGCCTTGGTAAGCCTCCGGAAACAATGGTGGCGGGTGTTCCCCATCATGTAGACGGGTTGATGATTGATATAACCAGACAAGCAGGGGCTGGCGTTATCAACGAAGACCGCATGTGGCACTATACAGAAGGCGTTAAAAACTGGGACCCGATCTGGCCCAATCATGGCATTCGCATTTTGCCGGGACCTTCCTCGATGTGGTTTGACGCCGAGGGCAATCGTTTTCCAGCGCCCTTTTTGCCGGGGTTTGATTCTCTTGGAACGCTCAAAGCCATATTGGCCACAGGTTATGACTATTCATGGTTTATTCTAAATCAGTCCATCATTGAAAAAGAGTTTGCCCTGTCTGGCTCAGAGCAAAATCCGGACTTCACCTCAGGCAGTTGGAAAGAGGTTTTGAAATCCCGGCTTGCAAAAGGCGCAACGGGACCTGTTGAAGCCTTCAAGGAAAAGGGTGAGGATTTTGTGGTTCGGGATAATCTGGATGATCTCATTGCAGGAATGAACCAGATTGGCGGTGGGCGTTTGGATGCTGCAAAAATCAGAGCGCAAATTGAAGCACGTGATCTGCAGATGGACAATCCGTTTTCAAAGGATGCCCAAGTGATGGCCATCCATGCGGCGCGGAACTATCTTGGCGACAAGCTCATTCGTACGGCAAAGCCTCACAAGATATTGGACCCGAAAAAAGGCCCGCTCATTGCTGTCAAATTGCACGTCGTTACCCGTAAAACGCTTGGGGGACTGCATACGAATGTTGATGGTCAGGTCTTGGACGCAAAAGGTGAGCGCGTTGAAGGATTGTATGCAGCAGGCGAATGCGCAGGCTTTGGCGGGGGCGGCTATCATGGCTATAACGCGCTGGAAGGAACCTTCCTCGGCGGCTGCATCTTCTCGGGAAGGAATGCCGGGCGGGTAGTGGGCTAGGTGGCGTTGCAATAATGATCCTTTTTGCAACGCTTTTTGTGGGTCAATGAAAACAATCACTTGGCTGTCGCAAAACCTTGTTGCAAAATTATTGCATGAAAATTGGTTATGCCCGCATCTCAACCGCCGAACAAAACGCATCATCGCAACGTGACGCGCTCAAGGCGGCGGGCTGTGATAAAATTACGACCGAGCAAGTGTCTGGGGCTTCTGCAAAGCGTCCCAAGCTTGAAAAACTACTCAAGACTATCGGGGCAGGAGATATTCTGACGGTTTATCGGCTTGACCGTCTTGGGCGGTCATTGCCTCACTTAATTGAAGTGGTTCGAGAACTCGAAGGGAAGGGGGCAGGCTTTTGCTCCCTGTCCGAGAATATCGACACAACGACCGCAGGCGGTAGGCTAATTTTTCATCTTATGGGGTCACTGGCTGAATTTGAGCGGTCGCTTATCATCGAGCGAACGCAGGCAGGACTTGCGGCGGCGAGAAAACGTGGAGTGCGTGTCGGTCGCCCTAAAGCCCTTACAACGGCACAAATCAAACATGCTAGGAAATTAATGGACTCTGGTGAACGTCCTTCCGCCGTAGCAAGCAGTTTAGGCGTTAATCGTTCGACTATATACAGGCACATTTAACGTTCAATTTTGACAAACAAGAGACCCACAAAAAAGTCCTACATAAGGGAGGCATTGATTTGGTTCACTAGCGCCACCGAGACGACAATAATAATCTACAGCATCTAATGCTATTCCGTTACCTATGCCAAATATTTCCCAAATTTTCATGTTCTCGTTACCTTCTAGGTATTTTGCGAGAATTTCATAATTTGCATGACCTAGCATCCCTTCTTTAAATTCCAGTGTCTCCGAAAAATTTTTCAACTCTTCAACAGTTGCCCTTTTAAATAAAGCAACAGATTCTTCCAAATAGGGTGGTAGGTCTTGACTATTCACTATCTCTAGAAATTGTTCTGCAGATTTAGCAAATTTAACATCATCATTTACTAAAGATGATAATTCTTCATAATTGTTTGCAAATTCCATAGTAAAATCCTCCGATTGCTAAGAAGCAATTTCACGCTAGCAAATTTAATTTGCATCATCAATTTACTATCTCTGTTGAAGTTCCATAATACGCAAATTATGAGACCTGACCCCAATACGGGCTCACTC
>JBAUHS010000069.1:0-15335 GCA_049680405.1 Salaquimonas sp.
AACATTTTTGGGGCGATCCATTTTGATCATTCGCAGAATCCGCACATCAATCCGTTTTGAAACATAGTAAAATCAGGGGCCACCATGTTTATCAAAATTTTGACTTTTATTTTGACATCCGTCGCAATCTATTTCGTAATTGCACTTGTACTTATATTTTCCCAGTCCCCGAGCATTCCTGACACGGCTGGTGAAGGCGAATCGAATATGTTGTTCGAAGCGGCAATCGATGCCGACTACTCAGATCTGCCGGAGCTTGTTAAATTCTCCGCAAGAGACAGAGCCAAGCTCGGCTATCGTTTCTATCAGTCGGCGGCTCCAGCCAATCGAATGATTATTCTGGTTCATGGATCATCCTGGCACGGAATGCAGTTTCATAAAATGGCGACTGCATTTTCAAAGGCAGGATTAGGCCATGTAATACTTCCAGATTTGCGCGGTCATGGGCCGGAAGCCGTCACCCGAGGAACGATAGATCATATCAGCCAACTTGAAGAAGATATGGCCGACATGATTGATCACCTCAAACTTGCCTATGGAGGGGACAAAGAGATTGTCTTAGGAGGCCATTCTTCAGGTGGTGGATTTGTTGTTCGTTTTGCCAGTGGGGGTAATGGTGAAATGGCGGATCGTATTATCTTGCTGGCGCCATTCTTGAAGTATGATGCGCCGACTACAAAACCAGACTCTGGCAATTGGGCATTTGCCGCTTTACGCAGAATTATTGGACTTTCCATGCTCAACGGAGCTGGAATTCACGCTCTGGACCATCTACCTGTCATTAAATTCAACATGCCAAAATCTATTTTGGAATCTGATTTGGGGCCCACGGCAACCGTAGAATATTCTCACGCCTTGAGTACGGGTATTGCACCCCGATTTGATTTCACTGGGGATCTTTCACGAATCAAGCAGTCTGTTTTGCTAATCGTTGGCAGTGAGGATGAAGCGTTTTATGCGGATCAATATGAGCCATTGATGTCTCAATATCTTGCTGAGGGTCAATACAAGGTCTTGGACGGGGTCAATCATATCGGACTGGTATTTGATGAAGTTGCAATAAAAACAATCGCTCAATGGATGGAGTGAAATCAGTGAAGGCCCTGTTTTGCGATTTGCAACGGCTTCTATTTATGGTTACGTAACGGTCATACAGGCGATTGCTGGCGATAAGTGCCAGTCAGTTACGCTAGGACTTGCCATAGGAGAAAATTGCAATGCAGTGGAAGGGCAGAAGAAGAAGCTCAAACGTTAATGATATGCGTGGATCACGCAGCGGTGGTGGCGGTATGTTTCGGATGCCAACAGGGCGCAGTGGCGGGGTGCGATTGCCATCAGGTGGCGGCGCAAGACCAGCACGTTCCGGCGGCATGGGTTGCGGCACTCTGATCATTATTGGCGTTGTGCTTTGGGCGCTTGGTCTCAATCCTTTGTCTTTGCTCGGCGGCCTGGCCGGAGGTGGTCTTGGTGGTGGCCTCGGTCCGTCAATATCCCCGCAGCAATCTCCTCAGGTAAATCGGCAAACCGGCACTGCCGGCAAGCAGGATGAAATGCGCGAATTCATGGAAGTGGTCATGGGTTCGACAGAAGAAGTCTGGACCAATGTGTTCAAAAGTTATGGCAAGCAATATCCATTGCCCAAACTGAACATTTTTGAAGATCAGGTTCGCTCTGCATGCGGTACAGCAAGTTCAGCGGCCGGGCCTTTCTATTGCCCCGGTGACAGCGAAGTTTACATCGATCTCGATTTCTACAACACGCTTTCAAGGCAGTTCGGCGCTAAAGGTGACTTTGCTCAGGCTTATGTACTTGCTCACGAGGTAGGCCATCATGTGCAAAATGTTATCGGCGTATTGCCGGAGTTCAATCGCATGCGTCAAAGCATGGGCAAGATTGAAGTCAACCAGACATCGGTGAAAGTTGAGCTTCAAGCTGATTGCTTTGCAGGGGTTTGGGGCCATTTTGTTGCCAAGCAAGGTTGGCTTGAACGCGGTGATCTGGAAGAAGCATTGGTCGCCGCCCAGCAGATTGGCGATGACAGTATTCAAAAGCGCACCCAGGGCTATGTAGTTCCAGAAGCGTTCAATCACGGCACTTCGGAGCAACGTAAACGCTGGTTCACACGTGGTTTTGAATCCGGACGGATTGAAGCCTGCGATACATTCAATGCCCGCACGCTTTAGAGCTTAGAAGTTACGAATTGAAAAAACCGGGACTTTGTTCCGGTTTTTTTGTGTTATGAATTTAGCCATAATAAAACTGCCACAATAAACTGCGTCAAAGAAATATGGGACTAATTTCAAAGCTGTTTACAATTACCTGCGCTGGTGCCGGACTTGCCTCGGCCAGTCAGCTGCCGGAATTTGCCCAGCAATATCGTCAACAATTGACAGGAGCGGTGGAAGAACTGCGCATTGTGGTGACAGACTTTGATCGTGATGCGCAAACATCAGGTGTATCGCGCCAGGAAGCGCTTAGCAGTCTTTTGGGCTCCAATGAAACCTTTCCCAAAGAGCGCGGCGCGTCCATGACCAAGACGATCGCGCGGTTTGAGGTGTTGGATCAGCAAAAGTCAGATCTTGAGGCTGCAGAGCCGGCCAGTCGGCCATTATTTGTGTTCGCCAAACCTGATGAGAAACTTTTGAAAGGGACATGGGAGATATTTGAGCCTGCAGTTCCGCTCAATGCGCCGGGGGCCTTGTGGGGCGGGTTTGGTGCTTTGTTGTTGGGTCTTCTTGCGCGTCTACCTATTGGTTTGACGCGTTCGGTTATGGCCCGCAGAAAGCGAATTCGTGTCGAGCCCCAAATAGATCAAAACTCTACCCTTGGAGCGATCGAAATCGCCAATTCCTCAGACAACGCCGATGATCACAATCAGTCATTCATTGCCCATTCAAGCAATCCTCACGGCCAGCGATCTTTGCTGGATGATGTTGTGTTGGACCAAAAAGTCATCGGTGAAGTGTCGCCTGAAGGGCGTATCGTAAAGGGTAATAAATAGCCTTTTTAACGTCAGTCAGCCAAATTACCGAACCGCGACTTTTGCTGCCAAGGTGAAAAGAAGCCGGGGAGTTCCGGGCGCTTTCTGGTTCTATTTGGCGTTTTGGCCGGATCAATCGCCAAAGGGGTAATGCCTGCAACAGTTCCATCCAGCGGCGAAAAATCTGATCTGTCAGTTGTGTAAGGGGTCATCTCACAGTTCTGCGCATTCATGTCCTATTTCCTCGATCTAGGGCATTACGACTTGGTACACACATGCCAATGAAACTCGATGAATTCGTTTAACACTCAAGAATCTAGAGTTGGAATATGGCGGAAAACTGATTTTTTTTGGACGATTTGGAGAAACTTTTGCTGTTTCATTGTGTTGGATCGTATCGATATGTCAGTGTTGTCGGGACAGGCTGAGTTTTGTAAAACGGGCAACTAGTTCAGGCGCATGCGGGGGAATATGAATACCAGATCGGACAGACAGGAATTTGCTTATCCTCGCAGGGTAATCCTCAGAAGGTTTTTGAGATTTGCGGCGGGGATCGCCTTCAAGTTGTTGGCGCGGGTCGAGATCAAGGGGTTGGAAAACCTTCCCAAATCCGGCCCGGTTATTCTTGCCGGAAACCATTTCCATTTTTCTGATCCTGTTGCGCTGCTTTGTTTGTCCAAACGACAAGTTGAGTTTGTCGGCGGCTTCAGATTTCCAAACGCGCCAACCATCGTGAAATTCCTGCCAACTTTATGGGGCTATTTTCCGGTTCATCGTGGAGCCTATTCAAGGTCTTCGCTGGACTATTCGACTGCAACGCTTGCCAAGGGCGGCGTTGTCGGGATTTTTCCTGAGGGTGGTGCCTGGGCTGAAGTCCTTCGTTATCCGCGAAGCGGCATCGGCTTTCTGGCCGCTGAAAGCGGCGCGGTAATTGTTCCGGTTGGGTTGTCCGGATTTACCGGATTATTCAAAATCTGGCGTCCGAAAATCAACATGACAGTGGGCAAGCCGATTGGACCATTTCAAGTGGATGGCAAGGCGATGGAACGCAAAGAGGCACTTGCGGATATTGGCAAAGAAACCATGCAGGGAATCGCGAAATTGTTGCCGCCCCATGAGCGGGGTGTTTACGCTGAAGACAAAAAGACCCGTGATGCGGCAAAAGAAGTTGCCGCTTATCCCTTTGACCAGAAACATATGCGGGGTATGTAGGGGTATTGCGAAGTTTGAAAATGCAAGGGTTGGGAGACCGTATGGCAGATGCAGTTGGGCAAAAATTTTCGTTGCGAGGATATTTCGCAACTGCGAAAGGACGCCGCTTAGCCTGGTATTTTTATGATTTTGGAAACTCCGCCTATGCAGCGGTCATTCTTCTGGCGATTTACTCGGCTTATTTCAAGCAAGGGGTTGTCGGCGGCGCTGAAGGCACAAAACTTTGGGGGTATTCTATCGCTATTGCTATGGTTGTGGTCGCGATTATCTCCCCAATTCTTGGGACGCTAGCAGATCATTTCGCGATCAAGAAACGCATGTTGGCGATATTTACTTTGATCTCAGCGGGTTTCACAGGATGTCTCTTCTTTGTGCAGAAAGGTGATGTCTTTACCGGGATGCTATTTTTCATTCTTGCGGAGATCGGTTATCGCTCAGCCCAGGTTTATTATGATGCATTTCTGCCGGAGATTGCTGAGCGCAAAGACTATGACAAGGTGTCAGGAAACGGATGGGCTATAGGATCTTTTGGCGGCATTGTATGTCTGTTGATCGTATTGCCACTGGTTGTGATCTTCGACAGCAATTTCGTCTTGCGTTTGACCCTGGTGATCACCGCAATTTTTTATCTGTTTTTCACACTGCCGCTAATCCTTTTTGTAAAAGAAACAGCGACCCCAACGCCGTTGAAACCGGGCACAAATGTCTTCACGCTAGGGTTCAAGCGGCTTTGGCAAACCTTGAGTAAATTTGATAAATATCGCGAATATTTCAAATTCATGATCGCGTTTATTTTATACAATGACGGCGTGATGATCGCGCTCAATTTTGCAGCTATTATCGGCGCTGTGCTCTACGGGTTTGGTCAGCAGCAATTGATCATTCTGATCTTGCTGGTTGGTTTGACCAACACAATCGGGGCCTGGGTCTTTGGCACTATGAGCCATCGCTCCAATGCCCGTGCGGCCATCTTTGCTTCCATGGCCTGTATGGTACTGGCCATCATCTGGCTTCAGCTCAATCCGGTTGGTTGGGTGTTCTATCTGATTGGGTCTTTTGCCGGATTTGCCATTGGCGGACTGCAATCAGTTAGCCGGACTATGGTTGCAAGACTGGCGCCGCCTGGAAAAAGTGCCGAGTTTTTCGGTCTGTTTGCGGTCGCCGGCAGATCGTCATCCGTTGTTGGACCAGCCTTGTTTGGCTGGATCATCGCCCACAATACGGCGGCTTATATCGGTGAAGGAATGTTGCCGCTTGAAGCAGAACAGCTGGCAACCCGCATCGGGCTCTTTCTTGTTCTCGTGTTTATGGCGCTAGGCGGTCTTGTGCTACTATTCGTCAAGGAGGACAGCGACGAGTATTTGGTTGCATCGCAAACGCAAGCACAGACTTAGGAGTCTGTGCTTACCATTTGTGTAGCTTTTTGAGATCGCCTAATCAGGCGTTCTCTTCCATCAAAGGCATGTTTTTCTTTGCGCGCATCAGGTTGACAAATCTGCGGAAGAGATAGTGGCTATCCTGAGGGCCAGGGGAGGCTTCGGGATGGTGCTGCACAGAGAAAACAGGCTTGCCATCCACAGTGAGGCCGCAATTGGTGTTGTCAAACAAAGATATATGGGTTTCTGAAACACCCGTTGGCAGGCTTTTGCCATCCACAGCAAAACCATGGTTCATCGACACGATCTCAACCTTGCCGGTTGTGTGATCTTTAACCGGATGGTTTGCGCCATGATGACCCTGATGCATTTTCACGGTCTTTGCTCCAAGGGCGAGCGCCAGCATCTGGTGACCGAGGCAAATGCCGAATAATGGCACATCGGTTGCAAGAATGCTTTTGATCATCGGCACGGAATATTCGCCCGTTGCAGCCGGATCGCCGGGACCATTGGAAAGAAACACGCCATCCGGTTTGTGTTTCAAGACGTCTTCGGCAGTTGCATTTGCCGGTAAAATGGTCAGCTTGCATCCCAGACCAGCCATCAAGCGCAGAATGTTTCTCTTGATACCGTAATCGATCACGACCACGTTGAAGTCAGTTGCTTCATTGGTGTGGTAGCCTTCGTTCCAAACCCAAGGTGCCTGATCCCAGGAGGCGGGTAGTTTGGCGGTAACATCCTTGGCAAGATCAAGATCAACAAGGCCATGCCAACTGGCAGCCTTTTGTCTGAGGGCAGGCAAGTCAAACCTGCCCTTGCTATTATGGGCTATCACGGCATTCGGCATGCCTTTTTCACGGATGAGGGCAGTTAGTGCTCGTGTATCGATACCGCTCATGGCAATAATTCCGCGGGACTTCAGCCACTCATTGAAATGGCTGGTAGTGCGGTAGTTTGAAGGTTGGGTGATAGGGGCTTTGAAAATCGCGCCAACGACGCCTGTTTTTGATGCAGTGTTATAGGTCTCGAAATCTTCTTCATTTGCCCCGGTATTGCCGATATGGGGGAAGGTGAAGGTTACGATCTGGCCAGCGTAAGACGGGTCGGTCAAAATTTCCTGATAACCGGTGATTGCGGTGTTGAAGCAAACCTCTGCTTCTGCAATCCCTTCAGCGCCATTGCCTGTACCGTAAATCGTTGTGCCATCGGCAAGAACCAAAACGGCCGTCGGTTTTTCGGTGGTCCATGGAAGCGTTTTGGGTGCCTTGGGCGTTTCTATAGAAGCGGTCGTCATCGGTTTTCAGGCTCCAAATCTCGTATGTGTTGCGCAGGTTTTTGGGCGTCGGTCGCGCTGCTTGGCATCGACTTTCAATCAAAGTTGATGGTGCGTATGTAAATTGTCTGGCTGAACGCGACTGATAGTGCGGTGTTGATGGAACGTCAACCTTGGAACGGGTTGTTGCTTTTCAACTGGGTGCTCATCAACAACAAAGTTGAAGCCAAGGCCAATCTGGCCCATAAGACTGATCTAACCAGCGCTGCTATCTATTCAGCGCGTATGTAAGCTCAAGAGGTAGGTTCATGTTGCGAGATAAACTGGCAGACGCACTGAAAGAAGCTCAAAAAGCGCTTGAGAAGAAGCGGGTTTCAACACTTCGCTTGATCAATGCCGCTATTCAGGATCGCGACATTGCCTTGCGCGGTAAAGGGAAGGACAAGGCTGATGATGAAGAAGTGCTCGATATTTTGGGTAAAATGGTCAAACAGCGTGAAGAGTCCTCCAAAATGTATATTGAAGGTGGACGTCTGGAATTGGCTGATCAGGAGCTGGAAGAAACAGCGATCATCAAGGAGTTTATGCCGGAGCAGTTAAGTGAAGACGCCGTTCAGGCAATTGTCACTGAGGTCATTGCTGAGACCGGTGCGACTTCCCTTCGCGATATGGGCAAGGTGATGGGGATTTTGAAAGAACGATATCGCGGTCAACTGGACATGGGTGTTGCCGGGGGAATGATCAAAAGCCAGCTTTCTGGTTGATCGGTGTTTCTTGAGACTGATCTCCCAATTGAGACCAGACCCTAGTCGCGTTTTACAGTTTCATAGAAAACATTCAATGCAGGCCAAGGCTGTTTGCAATGCCAAGCATCTCACCTATGGGTGGAATTGGTCGCGGGAATTTCTCCGCATCAACTTTGCTGGAACTCTGCCAGTTCAAATCCAAGTTGAGCATGGGAGGAGCGGTTGCCTGATCTAACCCACTTAGACCAGGCAACCAACAAAAGAACTGTCAAATCGAACCCACTTCGAAGAAGATCAGTTATCTTTGCCAGTCTATAAAGCAGCTTAATTCAATAACCCGCAACCCCCCCAAAAAGGGGGGCGGAGGATAAAGAATAACATTCAAAGTTGCGCCGGGTCGTGATGCACGAAATTCAGGATTGTTGTTTTCAGTCAGCATATCCAATAAAGTGTTTTTATTGTTCTATTGTGAGTCAGGAGACAAAACATACACCTGTCGATGAAATTAAACTCATAAATATCAAAAACTTATCAGGCGTCGCTTTGTTGCCTCATGGATGGTCTGGGCGATGGTATGGCAGCCCAATTTGTGTCGCGCTGACTTGATGTAATCGCGGACTGTATGTTCTGAAAGACTCAAGATCTCCGCTACTGTTGGCCCATCCTTGCCTTTGGCTGTCCAATACAGACATTCAATCTCACGAGGTGCAAGGCTTGGGCCTTCCTCGCTTCCATAAACATGTAAAATGGCCTTGCGGTGCAAAATATCCGCAATCTGCTCAAGGGTTTTGCGTTCTGTTGCAATTTTCTTGCGCCAGTCATCATCATTCAAATTGGTGGTAACGGTGAACATCGCTTTTCGCTGTGATTTATTGAAGAGTGGAATGGAAAAACCATTCCGACCTGCGCCGTGAGTAGCCGCATCTTCAAAAAACGCTATCCGCTCGGGCGTGCTGCGCTCAAGCTCTGACCAGAAAAACGGCACATTTTTTTCAAAGCCATCAATAATGACAGGATCAATGTCCTGATACTGTTGTTCAAGATATCTGCCCAGCCAAGAAAACGGATAGGTGGATTTCAAAAAAGGAACATCGATTGATGAATTGGTACGGTAGGCCATGTGATAAATTACATTTTCATACTGGCCGATATCTTGTACGAGTTTCAGCGCCTCGGATATATCCTGCTCATCAATCACTATTGGCACTAAGGCTGACTTTGGAACTTTCTTTTGCAATGACATTGTTTCCCACCAGCAATTGATCACCAATGCAATTGTTTGCACCAGCAGGTAAAGTGCAGGTCATGTTGTATTAAGTTCAAGTCTTTGAAATGATAAGTACGACCGCCCGCTTTATAGCAAACTTTATCAAATCTTTTCGTTAGGCGACCCCACGTCTTACCTTGGGTTAATAATTCGGTAGTTGCTCCAAAAAATCAAGCATCTCTAGGATGAATTGTAATCTTTTTCCCATATCTATTGGTTTCGGGCCAAAACTGAGTTCCAATTTTAAAAACAATCGAAAATTTGGCTTTTTATTGAATTTATTTTGAAGCCACTTGCATGCTAAGCTTTCGCATGCATCAACAATCCTGAAATTCTAAAAGGCCATTTGAGAACGTCAATGCGGTTCCCCGATACATTTCTTGATGACATTCGTGAGCGACTACCGATTTCGGAAGTCATCGGTTCACGTGTGTCCTTTGACAAGAAAAAGACCAATCAGGCACGCGGTGACTATTGGGCTTGTTGTCCATTCCATGGAGAGAAAAGCCCGAGTTTTCACTGTGAAGACAGAAAAGGCCGCTATCACTGTTTTGGATGCGGTGTTTCCGGCGATCATTTCAGGTTTCTGGTCGAACTTGAGGGATTAAGCTTTCCTGAGTCCGTTGAGCGCCTTGCAGCTCAGGCGGGTTTGCCAATGCCTGTTATGGATAAGCGCGAACAGGAGCGTGAGGAAAAACGCGCAACGCTTTATGATGTCATGGAAATGGCAACCCGGTATTTTGAAGAACAACTTCATGCACCCGGCGGAGCAAAAGCCCGTGCATATTTGCGTGAACGGGGGCTCAGTCCGCAAACACAAAAGGAGTTTCGCATAGGCTATGCTCCTGAGAGCCGAAATGCCTTGAAAGAGTTTCTGGTCGCAAAGGGCGTGAAGCCTGACCAGATAGAAGCTTGCGGGTTGGTGGTTTTTGGCGAAGGGATTGCCGTTTCCTATGACCGTTTCCGGGATCGTTTGATGTTTCCCATACCAGACTCAAAAGAGCGGGTCATCGCCTTTGGCGGCAGGGCGCTAAGTGCGGATGTGCCAGCGAAATATTTGAACTCGCCTGAAACTGAATTGTTTCACAAATCGAATGTCCTTTACAATTATGCCAAGGCGCGAAAACCGGCCTATGAGAA
Source organism: Salaquimonas sp. (assembly GCA_049680405.1). Classification (GTDB taxonomy): domain Bacteria; phylum Pseudomonadota; class Alphaproteobacteria; order Rhizobiales; family Rhizobiaceae; genus Salaquimonas. Next base: position 9,995 of record JBAUHS010000069.1, read on the forward strand.
AAACGAGGTCATTGTTGCTGAGGGCTATATGGATGTGATTGCGCTTCATGCGGCGGGCTTTCCAAATGCCGTTGCGCCATTGGGTACAGCACTGACCGAGCGCCAAATGCTTTTGCTTTGGCGGCTTAATCCTGAGCCAATCTTGTGTTTTGATGGCGATGATGCGGGCCTCAAGGCCGCCTTCCGTTCCATTGATATGTTACTCGGCGGGCTTGAGCCAGGCCGCTCTTCACGGTTTGCCCTTTTACCGGAAGGTCTGGATCCAGATGATTTGATCAATCAGGAGGGGCCTGAAGCTGTTCGTGAGGTTCTCAATTCGGCCTTGCCGCTGGCCGAAATGATTTGGAACCGGGAAACCGGCAAAGGGATTTTCGAAACGCCGGAAAAACGGGCCCAGCTTGAAGCGCAGGTTCGAACGGTCACCTCGCTGATCAAGAATGACAATGTTCGGCGCCATTACGAACAGGATATGCGCGAGCGGCTTTATGGATTTTTCCAAAGCATGCAAAGCGGTGGCAATCGACAGCATGGCCAGCGCAGAGAAGGCGGCTATCAGGCAAATCGCTCAGATCCGTATCAAGGCATCAAGGCAGGAACCAAAACCCGCTTTGGCGCTTCTCCAGCGCTTCTTAATAGTTCACTTCTGAAAAAAGGGCAGGCGAGAATTCCCCTTCGTGAAGCGGCGCTGATTGTTGGAGTGATCAATCATCCGGCGCTTTTGACACGGTTTTTCGATGAGTTTGTCGCTCTGCAATTTACCTCAAACCAGGTTTCAGACTTGCGCCAGAAGGTCGTAGATATTTTTGCTGAGCAGGCAGGAAGCGCCGAGCCGCTGTCTGCTGAAGCGTTACGCGCGGGTTTGATTGCGAAAGGCGAAGAAGCGGTAATTGCCAAAATGGACACACAATTATCCCAAAACAGGGTCTGGCAGTCCGGTATCAATGCGGCATATGAAGATGCGCTTGATGGCTGGCGGCAAGCTTATGTCTTGCATATTCGTCATTACACGCTACATAGAGAGTTGAAATCAGCAGAACAAGCGCTCGCATCTGATGATAGCGAGGAAAATCTTCAAAGACTGCTGCATATTCAAGCTGAAATTGCGAAAGATGAGGGAATGGAAGCTCTCATTGATGGGTTTGGTGTGTCTTCGGGCAGGCCAGCCAAAGGCTTCTAATCATTCTTGATCAGGTTTTTTGTACCTTTGACAAAGGCTCAAACAGTCTGATTGCTTGAAAATGCGCAATGAAGCACCATCTCAGTACAACAAATTCAACTTGACGAACGGCAATCAAACGGGAATCACCATCTAAAGGATTTCGAGTTTTTTGCTTTGTCGTTCAGGCAGGTAAGTTAAGACAGATTGGAAAAGATTAGACTGACTTAAATAACTAGGCGAATCAAAGGGTTAACACCAGATTAACCCTATTGAGTGTAGCGATAGTCAGTTTTGTTAAACAAGTGATTCGTTTTTGACTTTTTTTGATGGTTTAATTTTGGCGGCACAAAAAAACCAAAAGTCGGTTTGAATCGAAGAGAACCAAGTTTTTTGGAAAATATCGGATTGTATTTTAACAACTGATTTTCCGACTAAACCAGTGACGGGAATGGCACATAAATATGGCAACCAAAACCAAAGAGCCGGCTAAATCAAAAAAATCCAGCGAAAAAGCTGATGCAGTAGAAGATACCAAAAAGAAAGTGGCAAAACCGGGCGCTGAGAAAAAGGCTCCCAAGAAAGCCACTGGTAAAAAGACTGCTGGCGACGAGAAAAAAGAGGGTGAGCCGGGGGAAGGCTCACTTCTTGATCTTTCCGCAGATGCTGTAAAGAAAATGATCAAGGCTGCTAAAAAGCGCGGCTATGTGACGATGGATGAGCTGAATAATGTGCTGCCATCGGACGAGGTTTCTTCGGAACAAATCGAAGACACGATGTCGATGCTTTCGGATATGGGTATCAATGTCGTCGAAGAAGAAGACCTCGAGGAAGAAGCCGAGTCAACTGATGTAGCGACAACCGGCGGAACCGCCGTTGCGACCACCAAGAAGAAAGAACCTTCTGACCGTACGGATGACCCGGTTCGCATGTATTTGCGCGAAATGGGAACGGTTGAGCTGTTGTCCCGCGAGGGCGAGATCTCCATTGCCAAGCGTATTGAGGCTGGCCGCGAAACCATGATTGCCGGCCTTTGCGAAAGCCCGCTTTCCTTCCAGGCGATCATTATCTGGCGCGATGAATTGAACGAAGGCAATATTCTGCTCCGCGATATTATCGATCTTGAGGCAACTTATGCTGGCCCGGAAGCCAAGCAGGCGCCAACAATCCAGCGCCCAGCAGACGGCACGGAAATCAGAAGGCAGGAAGAGCCGAAAGCGCCCGTTAAAGCCGAAGGCGAAGAGGGTGAAGAAGGCGAAGCCACGACTGAAGACGATGATGAAGAGGATGATGATGAGAATGCATTGTCTCTTGCCGCAATGGAGGCAGAGCTCAAGCCTGCGGTGATCGAGACCTTTGATACGATTGCCGACACTTATAAAAAGCTGCGACGTCTGCAAGACCAGTTGGTGGAAAAGGCGCTCGACAACAAGTCTTTGTCGCCTGCCCAGGACCGCCGCTACAAAGAATTGCACGATACGCTTGTTGGGTCCGTGAAATCACTTTCCCTGAACAATAACCGGATCGAGTCGCTGGTTGAGCAGCTTTATGCGATCAACAAGAAGCTTGTCAGCCTTGAAGGCAAATTGCTTCGCTTGGCGGAGTCCCACGGCGTTGGCCGCGAAGACTTCCTGAAAGAATATTACGGCTCGGAACTCGACCCGAACTGGAACCGCCGCGTATCCAATCTTTCCGCCAAGGGCTGGAAGCCGTTCTACAAGGCTGAGTCGCAAACTATGAAAGAAATCCGTGGCGAGATTCAAATGCTTGCCGCTGAAACGGGCCTGGAGCCATCTGCCTTCCGCCGCATCGTGCACAAGGTGCAAAAAGGCGAGCGTGAGGCCCGTCAGGCTAAGAAGGAAATGGTCGAGGCAAATCTGCGCCTGGTTATTTCTATCGCAAAAAAATACACAAACCGTGGTCTGCAATTCCTCGATCTTATTCAGGAAGGCAATATCGGTTTGATGAAGGCGGTTGATAAATTCGAATACCGCCGAGGCTATAAATTTTCGACCTATGCGACCTGGTGGATCCGTCAGGCGATCACCCGTTCGATTGCTGACCAAGCGCGCACGATCCGTATTCCGGTTCACATGATCGAGACGATCAACAAGATTGTTCGTACCTCACGCCAGATGCTGCACGAGATTGGCCGCGAACCGACACCTGAAGAATTGTCCGAGAAGCTGGCCATGCCGCTTGAAAAAGTGCGTAAGGTTTTGAAAATCGCCAAAGAGCCGATTTCGCTCGAAACGCCAATTGGCGATGAGGAAGATTCGCATCTCGGTGATTTCATTGAAGACAAGAACGCGCTTCTGCCGATTGATGCGGCCATTCAGGCGAACCTTCGCGAAACAACGACCCGCGTTCTTGCCTCGCTTACCCCGCGTGAAGAGCGTGTGTTACGTATGCGCTTTGGTATCGGCATGAACACCGACCACACGCTGGAAGAAGTTGGCCAGCAGTTCAGCGTGACCCGCGAGCGTATTCGGCAAATTGAGGCGAAAGCGTTGCGTAAGTTGAAACACCCAAGCCGGAGCCGCAAGTTGCGGAGCTTCCTGGATAGCTGATCCAAATTGAATGGCTGAGTTGAATTTCGATTATGTTTTAGAAATGTTTGAATGCATCGAGAGCAGACAAACTAAGGTTGCGTTTTTTAAACTGTATTCGAAGTTAGTTGATTCTGAGAAGTACTTTGTGTCTTCTGTAAGCAAGGGAAATTTTAAGGCCATTCACCTTAGTACTAGGGCAGAAGCTCGCCCATTTAGTGACTCCGAAAAGGGGGCTGAATTGGCGTTGAAATGTTCAAAGAACCATCTGATTTGGTGGTTTAGGCTACCGGCTTTTAAAGCAGGCTTTATTGATTTTGATGAAGTTGTAGATGCATTTGACACGACAACAAATGGCAAGCATGAGCTTGTAGTCAAATTGGCCGATGTCGCCGATGTGGATCATTTGTTGGATTTTATCGGTTTATGATGTCGACTTCTGTCAGCTCCCTTCATAACCCGATTGTGAACCCACAAGATAGTTCGTGCCTTGAATAGGTCAATCCTATGGGTAAAGCTTGCCTCAGGTTTGAAGAGGTTTTTAATGTTACGCAAGCTTGCCCAATTCAGTGTCGTTGCCAGCCTGTTGGCCTGGCCTCAGCATCCGCTCGCCCAAATGGTCAATGAAAATATTCTGGCGGATATGCCTGAGGGGTACAAGGTTGCTTCGCAAAAGCGGCAGAATGGCATTACCCAGGTCGAGATGATCCCTCAGGACCAGACACTGGAAAACTGGCAGGAGATGTTCATTGTCCGGATATTTCACAACAGCCCTTTGAGCCTTGAGGCGATTGAAAAACAGACTGCCAGCCGTTGGTTTGCCGCTTGCCCGGCCGCCGCCTATAAGTCAGATCATCGCGGCATTGAAAACGGCTATGATATTTCCTTCTTTTTCCTGATTTGCCCCAATCTGCAAAACTCCGGCAAGCCAATGTCCCGTATGGTGAAAGCACTGCGCGGGCGCGACTCACTCTATCTCACCCAAGCGGTTTTCAAGCGCCCTTTGACCCGGGACATTGTGGAAGAGTGGACACCGTTCATGACCAAGATCGGGCTTTGTGACACAAGAGACGAAACCCGCGCTTGCCCTCCCGGACTTTGATGGGGCTTTGATCCAACTGCCGCTAAAGATGCTTGTTTATTTTCTGTGCGTTTTACAGTTTGCGAGAACGCGCTATAGTCTGAGCCAAGGTAACAATAAATATTCTGGAGTGAACCAATGTCCTTTTTGAAAAAACTCTTTGGCGGCGGCGTATCAAAATCAAAGGAAATGCCTTCAGAAATGCATGAGGGCTATATCATTACGCCAGCGCCGATGGGCGATGGCGGGCAGTTTCGCCTGTGCTGTGAAGTGCGCAAGGAAATTGATGGAGAAATGAAATCTCATACGCTTATCCGCGCGGATATGTTTCCTTCGGCTGATCAGGCGGCCCAAGCGTCGATCAGCAAAGCCAAGCAGATGATCCAGGAGCAGGGCGACCGGATCTTTAAGTGAGGAGCGTACCCAAATTGCAGTCATCCCCGGGCTTGTCCTGAGGACCCAGCGCCAAAATAACGGTTTCTGTTTATTTCTGTGTCCTCGGGTCTGCGAAGAAGCGTTGCCTGTCTTTCGACCTTCGTCGGCGTTGCGCTTGCC
>JBAUHS010000070.1:0-7880 GCA_049680405.1 Salaquimonas sp.
TTAAGGTGAGACAACTTAATCAACTGATTCCCGGACAAATCATGCGCCTATCACAGTTTTTTCTCCCGCTGCTTAAAGAAACTCCGAAAGAAGCGGAAATCGTCTCCCATCGTCTGATGTTGCGTTCAGGCATGGTGCGCCAGCAATCGTCCGGCATTTACTCCTGGCTGCCACTAGGCAAGCGGGTGCTTGATAAAGTCTGCAAGATCATTCGTGAAGAGCAAAACCGTGCCGGAGCCAATGAGATTCTCATGCCAACCATCCAGTCCGCCGATCTTTGGCGTGAAAGCGGACGTTATGAGGATTACGGCAAGGAAATGCTTCGCATTCAGGACCGTCAGGAACGCGATATGCTGTTTGGTCCAACGAATGAGGAAATGGTAACGGATATTTTCCGGTCTTACGTGACTTCCTACAAGGCGATGCCGCTAAACCTCTATCATATTCAATGGAAATTCCGTGATGAAGTGCGCCCGCGTTTCGGGGTGATGCGCTCCCGTGAATTCCTGATGAAAGACGCCTATTCATTTGATCTGGATGAAGAGCGCGCACGCCAGGCCTATCACCGCATGTTCGTCAGCTATCTGCGCACTTTTGAGCGCATGGGCTTGAAAGCCATTCCAATGCGGGCTGACACTGGCCCGATTGGGGGCGATCTTTCTCATGAATTCATCATTCTGGCTGATACCGGCGAAAGTCAGGTATTCTGCGATAAGTCCTATCTCGAAATGCAAGCGCCGGATGAAGGCGTGAACTATCGCGATGCGGACGCAATGGCCAAGATCGTATCCGATTTCACAACGCCTTATGCTGCAACAGACGAAATGCATGACGAAGCCGCCTGGGGCAAAGTCGACGGCGGCTCCCAGCTTTCTGCCCGTGGCATCGAGGTTGGTCACATCTTCTATTTCGGCACAAAATATTCAGAGCCGATGAAAGCCAAGGTAATGGGACCAGACGGCAAAGAGCACTTTGTTCATATGGGCTCCTATGGCATCGGTCCGTCTCGCCTTGTGGCTGCGATCATTGAAGCTTCCCATGACGATGACGGGATCCGGTGGCCAAAGGGCATTGCGCCCTTTGATATAGGCCTTGTGAACATGAAACCCGGTGACAGTGCCTGCGATGAAGCCTGCGAGAATATCTATGCGTCGCTTGAGGGTGCAGGCAAGGAAGTTCTGTATGACGAGACAGACAACCGTGCCGGCGCAAAATTTGCGACGATGGATTTGATTGGTCTACCGATGCAGGTCATTGCCGGTCCGCGTTCGGTTGCTGAAGGGCAAGTTGAAGTAAAAAACCGCCTCACGGGCTCGCGCGAGACAATGAGCATTGAAGCTGCGATTAATCTTCTGAGCGCTCAATAGAGATCAACAGGGGTATGGGTTTGACCAAAGATTTGACCAAGGACCTCGGAAGCACCAGGCCATTTTCCGGTTTTGAATGGATGCTGGCTGGCCGCTATCTTCGTTCCAAGCGCCGCGAAACCTTCATTTCGGTTATTTCCGGCTTTTCCTTTGCCGGCATCATGCTTGGCGTTGCTACGTTGATCATCGTCATGGCTGTCATGAACGGCTTTCGTGCCGAGCTGCTGGATCGTATCCTGGGCCTCAATGGCCATCTGATAATTTCACCAATTGATGGTGATTTAACCGATTACGCTGATGTCTCAGCGCGGCTCAACGGCCTGGAGGGCGTCAAGCTCGCCATTCCGCTCATCGAGGGGCAGGCACTTGTTTCCAGCGGATCAGGCGGCTCCGGCGCTTTGGTGCGCGGCATTCGTGAGGAAGACATCAAGCGCGTTGAATCCGTTGCAACAACCATAAAAGCGGGCACTCTTGAGGGTTTTGATACGTCTGAAGGTGTCGCCATCGGCATTCGCATGGCCAATAGCATGGGCTTGCGGGTGGGCGATAATATCACTTTGATTTCCCCCGAAGGCGATGTAACGCCTTTTGGAACAACTCCAAGGGTCAAGGCCTATCCGGTCAATGCAATTTTCGAAGTAGGCATGAGTGAATATGATTCCACCTTTGTTTTCATGCCCCTTGCCGAGGCCCAGCTCTATTTCAACTCCGAAGGCACCGTGAACATCATCGAAATGTTTATCGATAATCCCGATAAAGTTGAAGAGATGAGGGTTCCGGTGGAAATCGCTGCGGAACGACCGATATTTTTGACCGACTGGACCCAGCGCAACGCCACCTTCTTTTCAGCGCTTCAAGTTGAGCGCAATGTCATGTTCTTTATTCTGACCTTGATCGTGCTGGTCGCAGCCCTCAACATCATTTCTGGCCTGTTCATGCTCGTCAAAGACAAGGGCAGGGATATCGCTATCCTGCGGACGATGGGCGCAACTCGAGGCGCAATCATGCGAATATTCTTCCTGACAGGCGCTGCTATCGGCGTGTTCGGCACTATAGCCGGAGTTGTGCTGGGTGTTGTGGTTTGTTTGAATGTTGAGAGCATTCGCCAGTTCTTTTCCTGGCTTTCAGGAACCACTTTGTTCAATCCGGAACTCTATTTTCTCAGCCAGTTGCCCGCCAAAATGGATGTCGGTGAAACGGTAATGGTCGTCGGAATGGCCTTGATCCTGTCTTTTCTTGCGACGCTCTTTCCAGCCTGGCGTGCAGCGAGGCTCGATCCTGTCGAAGCCCTTCGGTATGAATAGGAATATCTGATGAGCGAACCTATTCTCCATCTCGATGGCGTAAGCCGGATTTACAGCGAAGCCCACGGTAAAAAAGTGACCGTGCTGGATGGCGCATCCTTCAAGATCAATCAGGGTGAAATTGTTTCGCTTGTGGCGCCGTCCGGCGCGGGTAAATCGACCCTTTTGCATCTTGCTGGCCTGTTGGAAAAACCCGATGCGGGCGAGGTCTTTGTATCGGGAACGCCAACTGTCAATCTCGCCGAAGATCAGCGAACCGGAATGCGGCGCAATGATATTGGCTTTATCTATCAGTTCCACCATCTGCTGCCGGAATTTTCGGCTCTGGAGAACCTGATGATACCGCAACTCTTGCGAGGCGTGGCGAAGGGTGAGGCGGCCGACAAGGCGCGTGAGCTACTCACTTTCATGGGAATTGCAGAACGCGAAGACCACAGACCATCGGAACTTTCAGGCGGCGAGCAGCAACGCGTCGCGATTGCCCGAGCCGTTGCTAATGCGCCAAAACTGTTATTGGCTGACGAACCGACCGGAAACCTTGATCCGGCAACTTCCGACCGGGTGTTCAACATGCTGGAAAACCTGGTTCGAAGCACTGGCCTTTCCGCATTGATCGCGACCCACAATCATGAACTGGCCAAGCGCATGGACAAGACCGTGACGCTCAAAGATGGCAAGGTGATTGAGATAAAGCTGTAATTAGTCAACTCATCAACGCTGCCACAACTCCTTATGAAACTGATGAAGATATAACGAATGCGGTCACTCGCATTTTTACGGTTGACTTAATAAAAATGAGAACATATAAAGAACATAACAAACACATAAAGTGAAATTCTGTTACAAATCAAAGAATGTAAGGATTTATCCCATGTATGTTTCTTTTCGCGATGTTGCCTCTCTTGCCACAATCAGCCTGTTCCTGACTACCATGTTTACCTGGGCTGACATCCTGCAGGCGATTGCCTGAAACTGGTTTTTACAATCCTGAAATGCTCATGCTGAATAGGCTATGAGACAATCTCTCGGAGATCGGGCTGTTGAAAGACGCCATTTAGCGTTAATTAGTGAGTTCTGACCCTAATTCGCTCTTGTTAGTTGCTTGAGCAAAATGCAATTCTGTTTCTCGTGTAGAGGAGCGGCATCAGCGTGAGCAAAAAATCAGATATACATAGCCAATTGCTGGGCGAAGTCGGTTCAACAGCAAGCGCTGCTGGGTCGGGTGTGTCTGGCCCGCACGCGAAACCAGCGCAGGCATTTGTTCACCTGCATGCTCAATCAGCCTATTCCTTGCTGGAGTCAGCGCTTCCGCTTCAAAAATTGATCGATCTTGCCATTTCGGACGGGCAACCGGCCCTCGCGGTTACCGATCGCAATAATCTGTTTGGTGCTCTCGAATTTTCAGAAAAAGCGTTTTCCAAGGGCTTGCAGCCGATTATGGGAATCAAGATCGCTGTCAATTTCGATGATCATGACGAAAATCCTTCCAATAATCGCAAACCCGCGATGGAGACTTTGCCGTCTATAGTCCTTCTGGCAATGAATGAAAATGGCTACCAAAACCTCATCAAACTGGGAAGTCTGGCGCATATTGAAGCCGTGCCGCAAACTGAAGAAACGCCTGAAGATCCTGATTCAACGGTAGTTTCCATCGCAAAAGGCACGCCGCTTGACAATAATCGTCATGCCCATCTTGGTCCGCACATAACCCTTGAAGCGCTTCAAACCTTTAGCGCGGATATGATATGCCTTACGGGCGGCGGCGAGGGTCCAATCAATCTCGCCCTGAAACAATCACATAGTGATCAGGCAGCCTCACGTCTTGGCTTGCTGCAATCAATTTTCAAGGATCGTCTTTATGTCGAAATTCAGCGCCATGGCACGCGCGATGATCCGCGCGAGGGCGTGATTGAAAATCCGCTTCTTGAGCTTGCCTATGCCAATCAACTGCCAATTGTTGCCACTAACCAACCGCTTTTCCCCACGCGCGATGATTTCATGGCCCATGATGCGCTGATTTGTATTGCCGAAGGCGTTGTGATCGGCGCGGAAGATCGCAAAAGTTACACGGAAGAATATTTCTTCAAATCCTCCAGTGAAATGATCTCACTTTTTTCAGATTTGCCCGAGGCGATCGAAAACACGGTTGAAATTGCCCAGCGTTGTGCGTTCCGCTCGCCAATGCGCGATCCGATTCTGCCGCGCTTTGCCGCTCAGCCGGGTGAAGATGCGGAAAAGGCGCTAAAGGCGGAAGCCAATCTTCTCCGTCAACAATCCATTGACGGGCTTGAAGAGCGAATGAAGCACTTTGAGCCGGCAGGAGATTATACCCGTAAGGATTATGATGATCGTTTGGATTATGAACTCGGCATCATCGAGCAGATGGGCTTTCCCGGATACTTTCTGATCGTTGCGGACTTTATCAAATGGGCCAAGAACCATGGCATTCCTGTTGGTCCTGGCCGGGGTTCCGGCGCGGGCTCTCTTGTCGCCTGGGCTTTGACGATCACCGATATTGACCCGATGCGGTTCTCTCTGCTGTTCGAGCGGTTCTTGAATCCCGAACGGGTTTCCATGCCGGATTTCGATATAGACTTCTGTCAGGATCGCCGTGAAGAAGTGATCCACTATGTTCAGGCGAAATATGGCCGCGAGCAGGTTGCGCAAATCATCACGTTCGGAACCCTCCAGGCGAGGGCTGTCTTGCGCGATGTCGGGCGCGTTTTGCAAATGCCTTACGGGCAGGTAGACCGTATCACCAAAATGGTGCCAGCCAATCCGGCCAATCCGGTCACATTGAAACAAGCCATCGAGCAGGAACCGCGCCTTCAGGAAGCCCGCAAATCGGAAGAAAATGTCGACCGCCTGTTTGATATTGCACTGCGCCTCGAAGGGCTGTACCGCCACGCATCTACCCATGCTGCGGGTATTGTTATTGGTGATCGCAAGCTGGATGAACTGGTTCCGCTTTATCGTGATCCGCGTTCGGAAATGCCCGTCACCCAGTTCAACATGAAATGGGTTGAGCCGGCAGGTTTGGTAAAATTTGACTTTCTTGGACTGAAAACCCTGACGGTTCTTGAAAAAGCCGTCGAATTTGTTGCCGCCCGTGACCGGTCCCAAAAGAAGATAGAGTTGCTCGCAGTGCCTTTGGATGATGGCCCGACTTTCGAAATGCTGACCAAAGGCGAAACGGTCGGTGTTTTCCAGTTGGAAAGCATGGGCATGCGCAAGGCGTTGATCGGCATGAAACCTGACCAGTTCGAGGATATCATTGCGCTGGTTGCCTTGTATCGTCCGGGCCCGATGGAAAATATACCGGTCTACAACGCCCGCAAAAATGGCGAAGAGGAAATTGAGAGCATCCATCCCAAGATTGACCACCTGGTAAGCGAAACTCAGGGCGTTATTGTATATCAGGAGCAGGTGATGCAGATCGCCCAGGAGCTTGCTGGTTATTCGCTTGGGGCTGCGGACCTTTTGCGCCGTGCCATGGGTAAGAAAATCCGCGCCGAAATGGATAAGCAGCGCGGAATTTTTGTCAAAGGGGCTATAGAGAATGGTCTGAAAGAAAACCGCGCCAATGCGATTTTCGATTTGTTGGCAAAATTTGCCGATTACGGCTTCAACAAATCCCATGCGGCGGCTTATGCGCTCGTTTCCTATCATACGGCCTATATGAAGGCGAACTACCCCGTGGAGTTTCTGGCTGCGTCCATGCAGCTGGATATGGGAAACACAGACAAATTGGCGATTTTCCGTCAGGAAGCAAATAATCTCGGTATTGAAATTGTTCCGCCGTCTGTCCAAACTTCCTTTGCCCATTTCAGCGTTAAGGATAGCAAGATTTTCTATGCCCTCGCGGCCCTGAAAGGCGTTGGCGAAAGCGCTGTAAGCCAGATCATCGCTGATCGTGAGCAAAACGGAGTTTTTGCTGATCTGTCAGACTTTTTCGGCCGGATCGACATTCGTCAGGTTAATAAAAGAACCATTGAGAGCCTGATCTGCGCTGGCGCGCTGGACTGTTTTGGCCATACCAGAGAGCAATTGCTGGCAGGCATGGAGCGGCTGATGGGCTATGCAAGCCGCGTGGCTAATGATCGCGAGACCGGCCAGAACGATATGTTCGGGGCTGCCAGCGGCGAAACTGAAAAAATCGATTTGCCCACGATCAAACCTTGGCAGCCGTCTGAAAAGCTTCAGCGCGAATTCCAGGCAATGGGTTTTTATCTGTCTGCTCATCCACTGGATGAGTATCGCCAGCTGATGATCAAGACCCGAGTTCAGATGTATGGAGAGTTTGAAGACTCCGTGCGTGCCGGAGCAACTGCCGGGCGTTTGGCAGGAACAGTGACAGGCCGTCAGGAGCGAAAGACCCGCACAGGAAAGCGTATGGGCATCATCACTCTGTCCGATCCTTCCGGCCAATATGAAGCCGTGATTTTTGAAGAAGGCCTGGGCCGTTTTCGCGATATGCTGGAGCCTGGAAAATCCGTTATTCTGCTTGCGGGCGCAGAGCAGCGCGAAGAGGGGATTTCAATTCGAATTCAAAGCGTTGAATCGCTTGAGGCCGAGGCAAGTCGTGTCACACAAAATCTGCGTATCTTTCTTCGCGATGAAAAGCCGGTTCCCGGAATCTCCTCTATGTTAAGCGGAAAATCAGCTCCGCCGCGTGGCAATAGCAAAGTTTCAGTCATTGTGATTCAAGGTAATGGAGAAATGGAAGTGGAGGTCACCTTGCGTGAAAAGTTCAAGATGACACCGCAATTTGCTAATGCAATCAAGTCAGTACCGGGTGTTCTTCAAGTGGAACTTGTATGAATTATGATCAATTTTTCAGTTTATAATATTTAGGGTCTGATATCCCAATTGAGTCCTGACCTTAAGTGTGAATTCTAATTAGGTTGTTCATTCGAATTGAAGCGTTGAGACTGGTTGGTGATGCGAGCGAATGAGTCACGCTCGTTTTGCTTAGCTCGACTTGATGAAGCCCGGCCCTCTCGACATTTGCTGCGCAAATTGTCTGCCGGGTAATAGATGTCGACGGAGAGAGTTATCCCCGCTTCAAACTCTTCTACTACAATCCATCCCATCGCAGCGTGAGACGGCGGTTATCAATACCGTTTGAACTTGCTCCCTTGTAACCGATGCAATGGGGCGCGTTGCGACAGTAGAGCCTCGCCAGATGTGTTTCGGAGCATCTGTTGCC
>JBAUHS010000071.1:0-2752 GCA_049680405.1 Salaquimonas sp.
TCAATGAACGCCGTTGTGATGTTGCCGGATTTGAACCGCTCATGATCCATCACCGCCGACAAAAACGGCAGATTATGCCCGATACCGTCCACTTCGAAACTGTCCAGCGCATCGGCCATAGCAGTGATCGCCGTTGCCCGGTCCTTGCCCCAGGTGCAGAGCTTGGCGATCATCGGATCATAGAACATCGAAATCTCGCCGCCTTCAAAGACGCCCGTATCATTTCGGATAATCGTTCCGGTTTCCGTCTCGCCCTCTTGCGGCGGACGATAGCGCACCAATCGTCCAATCGATGGCAGGAAATTACGATACGGGTCTTCCGCATAAAGTCGCGATTCAATCGCCCAGCCATTGAGTTTCACATCACTTTGTTTGATCGAAAGTTTTTCGCCATAGGCAACGCGGATCATCTGCTCGACAAGGTCAATGCCCGTAATCAGTTCTGTTACAGGATGCTCCACCTGCAAACGGGTATTCATCTCCAGGAAATAAAAATTCCTGTCCCCATCAACGATGAATTCCACAGTCCCGGCTGATGAATAATCAACTGCTTTGGCCAGAGCCACCGCTTGCTCGCCCATCGCCTTGCGGGTTTTTTCGTCCAGAAACGGAGACGGCGCTTCTTCAATAACTTTCTGGTTTCGCCGTTGGATCGAACATTCCCGCTCGCCCAGATAAATACAATTGCCATGGCTGTCGCCCAGCACCTGTATTTCGATATGACGCGGTTGGGTTACAAATTTTTCTATAAAGATACGATCATCGCCAAAGGAATTCTTTGCTTCATTTTTGGACGACTGAAATCCTTCCCGTGCTTCCTTGTCGTCATAGGCGATGCGCATTCCCTTGCCGCCGCCGCCAGCCGAAGCCTTGATCATCACCGGATAGCCGATCTCGCGGGCAATCTTTACCGCTTCTTCTGCGTCTTCGATCAGGCCCATATGGCCGGGGACCGTTGAAACACCCGCCTCTTGAGCCAGTTTCTTGGAAGTGATCTTGTCGCCCATGGCTTCAATTGCGCCCACTGGGGGTCCGATAAAGGCAACTTTGGCCTTCTGCAGTGCTTCGGCAAATTTCGAATTTTCAGACAGGAAGCCATAGCCCGGATGCACCGCTTCCGCACCGCTTTGCTTGATTGCGGCCATGATCTTGTCGATGACGATATAGGATTCAGATGCCGCAGACGGGCCGATATGTATGGCTTCATCGGCCATTGTCACATGCAGGGCCTCGCGGTCCGCATCGGAGTAGACTGCAACGGTTTTGATGCCCATTTTGCGCGCAGTTTTGATCACCCGGCAGGCGATCTCTCCACGATTGGCAATCAGAATTTTCTTAAACATCAATCTTATCCTATCCCAAACCTTCAATTGAACTCTAATCCGGATCAGAACTCAGACTAGAACGAACCATAATTCCAATGCCCATGGCAATTGTACCAAAGGTTGAGGCAAAGCTGAGCGTTAAAAGTGCCGGAATCCAGCGCCTTCAAATGAACCGCTCAATCGTCAAACCTCCAGCACATCCACGAACGCTTCGGGCATGGTCTGGCGAGCCACGCGCTCATCAATCCGCAATAATGCCTCATAACTGGACGGATCAAAATCAGGCTCTGCCGCAACCACTTCACGGTTGAACAGCCAGGACAACCGCCCCGCATCCAGATTGCCCCGCTCAAACGGCTCATCGCCAAAATGATGCCAGAGCGAATGCAAAAACGCCGTATCGGCCATCCGGTCCGGCGCACTGCGATCCGCATAGCGCTTGCGCTCGATAATCTTCGTCGCGCCTTTTGGATTGGCCCGCCGCAGGGTGAACTGATATCCGGTTCCAGGCATCCCCGACGGAAAGCCCTTATGCTTGGTCATGTCAGGCAAAGCCATTACGGATTACCCTTTTTCCGATTTTGGTTCAGGAGGGTTCAGATTGTTCTCAAAATCTGCTGCATCATGGCGCTCACGAAGTTTGCCTTCTCCTGCCAGATTGACGATGGAACCCCGCGCTGCGGCCGGACGCTCCTTGATCAGATTGGTCCAGCGCTGCACATGCTCATATTTATGCACTTCCAGAAAATCGCCCGCATCATTATAGGCGCCGCCGGACGCCAGCCGCCCATACCACGGCCAGATCGCCATATCGGCAATTGTATATTCATCGCCAACCATAAACTGGTTGGTTGCCAAATGACGGTCCAGCACATCCATCTGGCGCTTGACCTCCATGGAATAACGGTTGATCGCATATTCAACCTTCATCGGCGCATAGGCATAGAAATGCCCAAAGCCGCCGCCAAGAAATGGTGCAGAACCCATCTGCCACATCAGCCAGTTCATGGTCTCGGCCCGCTTGCGCATATCGGTGGGCAGAAACTTGTCGAATTTTTCAGCAAGATAAAACATCATCGAGGCACTCTCGAACAAGCGGACAGCGTCACCACCACCCACTGGCGCATGATCCATCATCGCCGGAATTTTCGAATTCGGATTGATATCCACAAAGCCCGAACCAAACTGGTCGCCATCACCGATATTGATCAACCACGCATCATATTCAGCGCCGCTTTCGCCTGCCGCCAGCAATTCCTCAAGTAAAATAGTGACCTTCACCCCATTGGGCGTACCGAGCGAATAAAGCTGTATCGGATGCTTGCCGATAGGCAATTCCTTGTCATGAGTCTTGCCGGCAATCGGGCGATTGATATTGGCAAAAGCACCACCGGATTTACTCTCCCATTTCCAGACTTTCGGCGGCA
>JBAUHS010000072.1:0-1821 GCA_049680405.1 Salaquimonas sp.
CTTTAAACAGGCCCTTTCTAGCGATGAAGTCGTGCAGCACTTTCAGGCACCCCAACGTCGTTTCAGATTCGAAGAACTCGGCGTGTACTTCGCTGGTTGCATCATCGATGATCGCAATCAGACAAGATTTCTTGTTGCCGAACCAGCGATGTGGACTGCCATCCATTTGCAACAACAGACCAGGCGACTCCATCCGCTCCCTTCGTTTCCTGACCTGTGACCGTCTTCGTTTAGCGCGCTTGACGTGGTGTATCTCATGCGCCCAACTTCTCAGGGTTTCGCGTTTGATGAAGAAGTTTTCATTATCGGCCAGCAGTTCCCCAAGATGCGTCAGGTTGACATCAAAGTACTTTTCCTTAATCAGCGCCTGCACGGCACGCTTCACATCATCACTGGTTTTGTTTGCTGGCGGTCTGCCGCTGTTTCGATGAACAATGAATTGAATGCCAACCTTCCGGTATTTATCCAAATAGCGTTCGATAGTTCTTCGGGATTTGTTCAGCAGTTTGGCGGCGTTAACAATATCGACTTTGCCTGCGGCGACCTTGGCAATTAAGTCCGCCGTTAGCTGGGCTTTGGAATCCATAACAATCATCCTCTGCAACCCCTAAATGTTCAGAACGAACTATTCAGAGAATCACTGATTACATGGATCCGTCAATTTCCCTCGGTATTTACTTGCGACAGAGTCGCTTGGTAATTAAGGTACGACAAAGTCGCTCGGTGTTAACAACTTAAATTGTAGAAGTTCAGATCTGGTCGTACAGATGCACTATCAGCCTAAAGTGCCTTTAACACTTTACTTAGCTCAGCCTGTCTCAATGCTTCTTCGCGTTTCTGACGTACCAGCATCCTCTTTATCAGCTTTTTTGCATCTTTTATTCCCGTTTTCGCCGCCCTGCTTAATTTGGGATTATCGGCCTCTCCTTTCTTGAAATCTTGAGGCTTTAACTTTAGCGCTCTGATTCGCATGAACATTGATCCCGCCAACGCGGCAGCGACAATCACTCCAATGTCGTGTTCATTGACCTTCGCCTTATCGATCATTTTTCGCGTCTTCTTACGGGCCGACGCTACATCAAATGGGTCGATCATGTCACGTATTTCGAAAGCAATCTCAGATGCGGTGTCCGAAATAAAAATCCAACGTTCACAAGGTCCAACCACCTTCCAATGCTGCAAAAGCACATACCCAACTTCTTGTGGCTCGGGATCGCCACTTATCAACTCCAAAACCTGCGGATTTTGAGTCGCAACTGCAATGTGTCGTAACCACCAGCAACGCCGCAGTGTTCTGGGCGCTAGCCAACGTGCGGTGTTTTTGTAGTACTGCTTAATTCGTGCGAGATGCTGTCTTCCTTCATCCGACACGAGAAATCCATAGCGCTTAGGCTCCAATACTCCTAAAAATCCTCCGAAACCTCCATCGCCAATATCAGGATCCCTGCCAACAAGGTTCACGTTCAGGAAGTGGTGCCAGGTGGCATCGACGACGATTCGGCCATGTTTGCCTTGCCCGCTGTTTCCGGTTCGAGTTCCGTCCCATGCGGCAATAGCACTAAAGGTTCCACCATCGATTCGTGGTTTCGCTGGAAAGTTGGGATCTCCCGCTGGAATTGTTGCATCCTTTAGCATCGTCGAAGTTGCGACAATTACCGGTGGAACCGGCTTTCCATTTGACCCATTCGGATACTCGCGAAAAGTGTCATTCCCAATCGAATAGTTCACATTCAAGTTGCTTGGTATTACGCATTCACCTTCATGCGGGTGATCAGGCAAGACGTTTATGGGTCCTTCTGGTGTACACAAGATAGGATGCAC